>CAMNDO010000110.1 GCA_946535455.1 uncultured Caryophanales bacterium | reverse complement strand
AAAATGCAGATGAATTGTTGAAATTATTGCATTTTACATATGATCATTATCAAATGCAAATGAGTGGTCCAAAAGAATCGATTGAAGATTCTATGGAATTTGATACTTTCTTTCAAGGAAAAATAAATGAACTTCATGTTGAAGATGTAGTAGAAAAAAGAAACGTTATATGGTAAAATAGTAATACGAGAAGGTGGTATCATGAATCAAGACTTAGCTAATACGATTCGTAGTAAAGTCGATATTGTTGATATTATTGGGGAAAGAATACCACTAGTCGCAAGGGGCAAAAACTTCTTTGGAGTGTGCCCTTTTCATGATGATACAAATCCTTCGATGAGTGTTTCTCGTGAAAAACAGATTTATACCTGTTTTTCTTGTCATGCAACAGGAAATGTTTATACTTTTTTAATGAACTATGAACATATGGAGTTTAAAGAAGTATTGAAATATTTAGGAGATAAAGTAGGAGTAGATACTGGGAAAATATCTGTTTCCAAAAAAACTTCTCAATTAGATCCTTATTATGAAGCTTATCAATTATCTTTAAAATACTTTCAAAATAATTTAAACAGTAGTGTAGGAAAAAGAGCAAAAAAATATCTTTTTGAAAGAAAAATAGAGGAAAGTTTAATCAAAGAATTTGAAATTGGATTATCATTAGAATCTCATAATGATTTAACATCTTATTTAACCAAAAAGGACTATTCTTTAGCCGATTTAAATAAAATAGGATTATCGTCAGATGATCATGATATTTATCAAAATCGTATTATGTTTCCATTACATGATGTGAATGGAAAGGTTGTCGCATTTAGTGGAAGAATTTATGAAGAGAATGGTCAAAATAAATATGTGAATACCAAAGAAACTCCTATTTTTAAAAAAGGAGAAATGTTATATCATTATACGATAGCGAAAGAAGAATGTAGACTTCAAAAATCTGTCATTGTGATGGAAGGATTCATGGATGTCATTCGTGCGAGTTCGATTGGAATTCGTAATACCGTTGCATTAATGGGAACGGCTTGTACCAAGGAACAAGAAAATCTGATTCGTAGATTATCTCCTAATGTGATTTTATGTTTAGATGGAGATGATGCCGGAGTACAAGCAACTCTACACTTAGGAGAACAATTTTTAAAAAATGGAATCGAAGTAAAAGTGGTATCTTTACCCGACGGAGATGACCCGGATACTTTTATTTTAAAAAATGGAAAAGAACGATTTGAAGGACTTGTAGAATCTGCTTTGAATTTTTCGGATTTTAAACTACAAAAACTAAAAGAAAAAGTCAATTTTTCTTCTGATGAAGAAACTGCAAATTATATTCATGCTGTGATCGAAGAAACATCTAAAATAGAAGATGAAATTCATAGAGAAGTTGTTTTGAAAAGTCTTGCAAAAGAGTTTGATATAAGTTATAATACATTGGAAATGCGTTTGAATCACTTTTTACAAGAAAAAAAGGAAAAAGAACCCATTGTCATCACAAAAAAACAGGAAGAAAAAAAGGATAAATATACAAAAGCTTTCGAACAAATACTTTACTTCATGCTTTATAATGATTGGATCATTTCACAAGTAGAAAAAGAAAAATTAATCTTCCCATTGGAAGTTATGCGAAGTACTTGTAGTGAAATCATCTATTATTATAAAAAGTATGGAACCATCAATGTAGCAGATTTTTATACTTATTTACAAGGGAAAGAAAATATTCTAACATTTTTAAATCATGTTCTAGGAGGAAATTATTTAGAGAAGACTACTGAAGAGGAGTTACATCTTTATTTCGAAGTGACTAGAGAATATAGTAGAAAACAAGAAATTAAGAGACTTACAAATTTGATGAAAAAAGAAGTGGATCCAATAGAACAAGCAAAAATTGTAGAAAAGATTCGAAAGTTAAGATTGGGAGAATATTAGTATGATAGAAGAGATTAAGACATTAGATGAGAGAAAAGAAAAACTATTAGAGATTGGAAAAAAACAAGGATATGTTACCTATGAGCAATTAGCAGATCAATTAAAGGGATTAGAAATTGATAGTGATTCTTTAGATGAGTTATATAATTTTTTAGTAGATGCTAATATCGATATTGTTTCAGAAGAAGATGGAGAAGACGAAGCAACAGGGGAAGAAATTACAACCGATATGTCAGTAGAGAGTTTGACATTATCGAAAGATGTGAAAATCAATGACCCAGTTCGTATGTATTTAAAAGAAATTGGACGTATTAACTTATTAACGTCTGATGAAGAATTTGAATATGCGAAACGTGCTGAAGCAGGAGATGAAGAAGCCAAAAGAATTTTAGCAGAATCTAATCTTCGTTTGGTGGTTAGTATTGCAAAACGTTATGTTGGACGTGGAATGTTATTCTTAGATTTAATCCAAGAAGGAAATATTGGATTGATGAAAGCTGTTGATAAGTTTGATCCTACCAAAGGATATAAGTTTTCTACTTATGCGACTTGGTGGATTCGTCAAGCCATTACTCGTGCAATTGCCGATCAAGCAAGAACGATTC
>CAMNDO010000109.1 GCA_946535455.1 uncultured Caryophanales bacterium | reverse complement strand
ACGCCAGCATCTCTTGCTACTTGATTTAAAGAAAAATTTCCTTTTCTTGTTAAATTTCTTTGATATAATCTTTTTTCATCTTCACTCATTAGATGATACTCTTCTTCTAATAATTCTTGTTTTCTTGTTTGAATTGCAAAGTATGTTTGACCCAATGCCACTACTTCTTTTTTAGGATCACTATTTTGAACAATCAAATAACAGGCATATCGACTTAATTGATAATTATCAATTTTTCTTTTTGCTCCTTTTCCAAGATTGATCATTTCGTGTATTTGCACGAAATGATGTTTTATTTCTTGCTGACTGTTTTCACAAGCTTCTTTTGCTTTGATTAATATAGGAATAAAATTTCTATATTCTCTATATTCTAATACTTTTTGTAACTCTCTCGCATACCAAAATTCCTTTCCAAATTCATCAATATGTTTGATACTTTCAAACACACTTTTACTCGCTGTTAACTTTGTCATAAACCTTCCTCCTTTGTTACAAAGTAGTAGTCTTATAACAAATATCAAGACAATTGTAAAATCCTGATTTTTTTCATTTCAAATAAAAAAGTCTAAGAAAAACAAAATTTCTCTTAGACCATTTTTTAAAATTGAAATCATTCTTTCTCTCAAAATACTATTTTCAACCTTTGAATTATTTTTTTGATTATTCTTGTTCTATTTTTTCTTGAAACTCTTTTTCTGTCCAAATAGGGATTCCTAATTCTTGTGCTTTTTGATACTTACTTCCTGGATTAGCACCTACTATCACAACAGAAGTCTTCTTAGAAACAGATCCTGATGTTTTCCCACCTAATAATTCTATTTTTTCTTCTGCCTCTTCTCTTGTAAAGATTTCTAAAGATCCGGTTAAGACAAAAGTTTTATTGGTAAAGTCTTCATTTTGTGTCACTTCTTGTCCCAAATATTTCATATTAACACCAATTTCTGCTAACTTTGCAATCATATTTTTATTTTGATCTTTCGAGAAAAAGTTAGTAATACTTTTCGCAATAATATCTCCAATATCAGGAATTTGAACAAGTTCTTCTTCACACGATTCCATAAAAGAATTCATCGTTTTAAAATGCATTGCTAATACTTTTGCTGTTTTACTTCCTACATGAGGAATTCCTAGACCAAAGATTAGTTTTTCTAAAGAATTTTCTTTGCTTTTCTCAATCGCTTCTAATAAGTTCGATACGGATTTGTCTCCATATCCTTCTAAGCGAATTAAGTCTTTCTCATGTTTTTTTAAATCATAAATATCTGTAATATTTTGAATAAAGTGGAAGTTATAGAAATCTTCCATAATACGATCTCCTAATCCATCAATATTCATCGCATCTCTGGAGACAAAATGAATTAAACTTTCGACACTTCTTGCAGGACAATCTTCATTTGGACAATAATAATCGACTTGTCCTTCTTTTTTGATTAAAGATGTATGACACATTGGACACTCTGTAATCATTATAAAATCTTTTTCTTTTCCCGTACGTCTTTCTTCTTTTTTCTCTACGACTTCTGGAATGACATCTCCTGCTTTTCGAACGGAAACAATATCCCCTATCTTTAAGTCTTTTTCTTTGACATAGTCTTCGTTATGAAGAGTAGCTCTTGAGATGGTACTACCTGCGACAATGACAGGTTCTAATACCGCATTTGGCGTAATTTGACCTGTTCTTCCTACTGTGAAAATAATATCTTGTAATTTGGTTAATACTTCTTCTGCAGGAAATTTATAAGCAGTAGCCCATTTGGGATACTTCGCAGTATATCCTAATTTTTGTTGTTCTGAAATACTATTTACTTTTACCACAACGCCATCAATATCATAAGGTAGACTTTGTCGAAGTTTTCCTTTTTCTTCAATAAACTCTAATACTTCTTGAATGGAAGATACTAGTTTATTATTAGGATTCATTTTAAATCCTAATTCTTTCATAAAATTTAGTGATTCTTGATGGGTTTTTAATCCATAATCGGATGGATTTGGTAAATGATAAATAAAATTATCTAGTTTTCTTTCTGCTGCGATACGAGAATCTAATTGTCGAATCGATCCTGCTGCGGCATTTCTACAATTTTGTAATAAAGGTTCTCCTTTTTCTTTTCTTTTTTGATTTAATTCTTCTAATGTTTTTTTATTCATGAAGATTTCTCCACGAACTTCGATATCTACTTCTTTTTTTAATTTTAATGGAATCACTTTAATGGTTTTTACATTATGAGTAATATCTTCTCCTACCGTTCCATCTCCTCTAGTAGCCGCTCGCACAAGCATTCCTTTTTCATAAAGTAAGGAAACAGAAAGACCATCTATTTTTAATTCACACATATACTCTGGATGAATTCCTTCTTTTCGAATTCTTTCATCAAAAGCAATTAATTCGCTTTCTGAGAAAACATCAGATAAAGACATCATAGGAATCTTATGTGTTACTTTTTGAAATCCATCAATAATTTTTCCTCCCGCATGTTGCGTAGGAGAATCTTCTCTGATCCATTCTGGATGTTCTTCTTCTATTTCAAATAATTCTCATAAATACTTATCAT
>CAMNDO010000108.1 GCA_946535455.1 uncultured Caryophanales bacterium | reverse complement strand
CTGACTCTTAATCAGTGGGTCTAGGGTTCGAATCCCTAACAGCCCACCATTTTTTTTGCAAGAAAAAGGAAAGTTATTTTAACTTTCCTTTTACACCTTTCATTCCCTTTACGCCACCTCTTGCAGCAAATCCTTTTAAGATATTGGTTTCAAAAGAATGGGTTTTACTCACTCTTTTTTTGTAATCTTTAATCGCAATTTGAATCATTTCATCTAATACTTCTGTGAAATTTAAATTAATTTCGTCCCATAAGTAGAATGCTAAACTTCCTGGAATCGAATTAATTTCATTAATATATACTTTTTTTGCTTTGTCATCAATTAAGAAATCAATTCTCGCATTTCCAGAACTTCCTAACGCTTTAAATGCTTTTTTCGCAATCTCTTCTACTTCTTTTCTTAATTTTGGTTCTAAGTCTGCTGGTAATTTACGATTCGTAGAAGCCATTCCTTTTGAAGTTCCTTTCATAGGAACTTTTTTTGCTCCTTTGCTTTTTCCAGATCCAATATATTTATCTGTATAAGTTAAGAATTTATTTGTAGATAACACTTCTTCTATTTCACTTAGTTTTTGATTCTCATAATTTCCCATAACCGCAATATTCACTTCTTTTAAATTTTCTACTGCTTCTTCTACGATAATTTTAGAATCATATTGTAGTGCATCATCAATTCCTTCTTTTAAGGAAGACTCTTTCTCACAGAAACTAATTCCAACACTAGATCCTGTTGTTGCTGGTTTTACAATTAATGGATATTTTAATTTTTTGATTTTTTCCATTACTTCACTTTCGTTTTTACGATAGTCTGTATCATAAAACCATACATATTTTGGCATAGGAAGATTTGCTCCACTCCAAATATCTTTCATAATGGTTTTATCTTGTCCAGCAGCTGCTGCATACACATTTGGTCCTACATAAGGAATTCCAATACTTTGTAAATATCCTTGTAAAGCACCATCTTCTACATTGGTACCATGTACAATTGGAAAGGCAATATCAATTTCTTTGACAACTCTTCTCGTAAGTCCTCTTTTCTTCTGTAATACATAACTACCATTTTTGTAGTATAAAACAACATTATCACTATACTTTTTAATCAAACTAAAATCTTGATATACTTCAATATCTTTTAACATATCTCCTGTATACCATTCTCTATCTTTTGTAATATAGATAGGAACCACTTCATATTTTTCCTCATCCATTTTATTCATGGCTTGAATGGCAGAAATAATACTGACTTCATGTTCTACACTTTCTCCACCAAAAATAACTCCCACTTTAATTCTCATATCTTCACTCTCCTAACTTTCATTATATGTATCTGGTAAATCATTTTCAAACAAAGCATACACTTCTTTGTTCATCGCTAACTCCTCAATGAAAGGATATGCATCTCTAACATCATTCAATACTATTATTTTCTCTTTGTCAAACCCTTTTTCTTTTAATCCTTTCTGAATCGGTTTTGTTTGTTTTTCTCCAATCAAAACCACATAGTCCGCAACTTCTGATATTTGTTTTCCAAACTCTTCATTATACTCTTTTTCTTTTTCTCCTAATTCGATCATTCCAGGCGTTACTACAACCTTTACACCTGGCATCATGTCTAAAACTTCTAATGCACTTTTTGCTCCTACTGGATTCGAATTATAGGCATCATCTATCATCATAAAGTTTCCTAATGGTTTTAATTCTAAACGATGTTCTACAGGGCGAACAGAAGATACCGCTTGTTGTAAATCTTCCATAGGAATACCAAACTCTATTCCACATGCTACTCCTGCTAAAATGTTATACACATTATGTTTTCCTAATAGTTTGGTTTGAAAAGGATATTTTTCTCCCTCATAAAGAAGTGTAAAATGAGTTCCTTTTTCAGAACATTTAATATTGGTAGCTCTAATATCTACATCTTTATTTTCAATTCCAATCCAAATGGTTTTTACTTTGTTTTTTAATTCATAATTTACTTGTTTTGGATCATCTCCATTTAAGATAGCAAATCCATCTTTTGGAAGAGATTCAATTAACTCAAATTTTCCTTTTTGAATGTTTTCTTCACTACCAAAACTTTCTAAATGCGCCGTACCTATGGTTGTTAAAATTCCATACTTTGGTTTTACCAAACGACATAATCCTTTAATTTCACCTTTGACATAAGCACCCATTTCTGCAATAAAAATATCGGTAAACTTATCTAAGTGATTATTTACTGTCATAATCAGTCCATTATAAGTATTTAAGTTCCTTGGAGTTGGTAATGTATTATATTTTACATTTAAGATATCGGATAAAATATTTTTACTACTCGTTTTTCCATAACTTCCTGTAATTCCAATAATTTTTAAGTAATTCATACTTTTTAATTTCTTTTGTGCTTTATTCTTATAATAGAAATAAACCATTTTTTCCATTGGAGTATTAATCAACATAGCAGATAATACAACAAAAGGATTTAAGTATGTCATAATCGCTAACAATAAATATAAATTCCAACATAATGATTCATTTTCTAGATACATTCCTAATAATACAACGGGAATGGCATATAATAAACAAACAGTTATACATAATCTTTTGATTCTAGGGGTATAT
>CAMNDO010000107.1 GCA_946535455.1 uncultured Caryophanales bacterium | reverse complement strand
TCAAAATATCAGAGTATTCTCCTGTTTCATGATTGATGATAATGATATCCACAAAGATTGATTTATTTTTATAATACTCAAATGCTTTTAAAATTTCTTTTACGAAACTCATATCACTAATATCATAAACATCTACTACGATAATTGGACGATCTCCACTGACACCAAACTTCCATAATCCGCTTTGTCCTAAAGCTGTCTTTCGTAATGTTTCCATTCTCTCTTCATCTACAGAAATACGAGTGGTTTGATATAAGTAATTTAACATGATATTAAATGTTCTCATGTTTTCTCCAGAAATATTCATCGTCTTTGTATCCATTACATTCATTAATGTAGATACTTTAAATGCTTTTTCTAAAGAATTTGGTCCATGATATTCTTTTAAGATTTCTTTCATTTGTTCTTTACTACGTCCAAAACCAATCAATATATAAATTGATACCGATTGATTAGCAGGAACCACAATTCGATTTCGTAACGATAAAATAGGATCTAAGTTATCTCCTACATAATTGGTTAAGTCTCGATTCCATGCATCTGCATTTTTTAAAGTATGGTTTCTTCCAATAAACGTATCTCTTTCTGTTTCATAAGAATATTTATGAAGTGGATTTTCGATAAACATCTTCATCAACATATAATTGACAATGTTACTATCTCCTCTTGTTTTTCTTTTTGCCATTAAGCATTCTGTTTTTTCATCATACTCTGTAGAAATAAACATATTATTAAATACTTTATGACTAACATCATCCATATTCTCCGAAAGAATAGGTTCCGTATAACCAGTAACTTCGATTTCTTTTTCTTGATCCGAATCATTCTTTAATGTAATTTTTCGAATCTCCGCATGATGATTTTTACAAACGACAATTTCTGTTTTGGTAGAAATCGCATCATCTTTTCGAACAAATTTAATCTTATCTGCCGCAAATACCACTTCATATTTATCTGGATTTTCATTCATAGGAGAATACGTATTACTCCATATTTTCTTCGTATCCAAATCTTTCATCATAAAGTAAATTCCATAATTTAACTCGGTTACTTTTCGATAACGATTTAATTGAAGCGTACGGTATCTTGAGAAACTATCTCCTCTATCATTCATAATCACAGAGTATTTATGATTACTTAATACAGACATCTCTGGTAAATAAGAAATATAATCAAAAGCACGAATATCATTCTCAATGGTCTCTTTATGATAATCATATTTCTTATATTTTGCCATCTTCATATCAATACCTGTTTTTACTTGTACTTTTTCTTTTAATAATAATTCAAAGGTACGAATATGAACATTCGAATGGAAGTAATCTTTCAGAATGTCTTTCTTTAAGTAATTGGTAAGTCCTGCTAAACTCATTCCTAAATGATGTGCAAAATAGGCTTTCACAATTCCCTTATTCTCATCATCATAGGCTTCATAAAATCCATAATCCGAATATAATCCTAGATCTTTTAATTTTTTAATATTGTCGTATACTTCTTCTGGGAATAACTCCGTTACCATTAAGGATGAGTATGGAGAAATCACTAGTCGATTCTCTTTGTCTTCTTTTGTTTTTAAATAAGGAACAGAAAATGCTTTGTATTTATAATTCATAGAGTTATCTAATTCATTATATGCAGATTCTGAGATTCCCCATGGAAGACGATGATTTCTTTTTCGAACATAATCTCTCTGACAGAAGGTCGCAAACTGATAGGTTTCATCTAATAACGTATTAGGATAATTTCTCATAAATAGTAATGGCATGTAATATTCAAATGCAGTTCCTGACCAAGAAATCAATCCTTTCTTTCCTTTGTATGTCGTTAATGATTTATCTAAAGAAAACCAATGTTTACTTGATACATGTCCAAAACAAATAGCCAAGTAACTCGTTAATCTGGATTCGGAAGCAAATTTATTGTAATTATAATCGGATAATCTATCTTCCGTATCATCATATCCAATACTAAATACTTTTCGTTTGGTATATAGTTTTCTAAAATTCGTATTTCGAATCAACTTATCACATAATTTCACTAACTTTTCTTCTTCTTGCTCTTCTAAAAATTCTCTTGCGACTACAAGACAAGCTACTAAATTTCCAGAATCTACGGTAGAAACAAAAGATGGTGGTAATACTTTTTTAGATTCAATCTCATACCAGTTGTATAAATGTCCATTCCATTTTGGTAAAGAATCAATTGATTCTAAAATATTTTCTAATAAAGAAATGGTTTCTTTCTTCTCCATAAATCCTAATGCATATGCACTAATGACACTCGTTAACGAATACCCAATGGCTGTTGGAGAGGTTCTATGATCTAACTTCACTTCCCTATTTTCTTGGTAATTATCGGGAATTAAATAATGATTTTCTTCTGTTAAATAATCCCTAAAATAATTCCAAGTCCTTTCAGCTATCTCATATAATTCTTCTACTTTTTTCTCTTTTAATTCAATTTGATTATGATCAATATCTTTACTGATACTATATAGAATAAAAGGTGCTGTTAGGAAAACAAAAGCTAATAAATAAGCAGCATAATTCCCTGTCAAAACTCCAATGGCAATAAAAAGAATGGAAGTGATAAAATTTGGAATAAATTCTTGAATGTATTTTGAAA
>CAMNDO010000106.1 GCA_946535455.1 uncultured Caryophanales bacterium | reverse complement strand
TTTTCTTTTCTACTTTATCAATAATATCTCGAATGATTAAAATCATATAAATATCGGTTGGAATAAAAGTTCCTTTTGCAGTAACAACACCTAATCTATCTCCATCTCCGTCAAAAGAAATCCCTACATCTGCACCAAGAGATAATACTTTATCCTTTAATTGTGTTAAGTTTTCTTCGACACAAGGATCTGGATGATGATTTGGAAAAGAACCATCACTTTCTTCATTGATAATCGTTAAGTCCATCGGATAACACTCATAAATTTTACGAACAAAGTTTGAGGTTGCCCCATTCGCAGGATCTAGTACCACTTTTAATCTACGATCTCCAAAATGAAGATTATTCTTCATTAATTCAATATACTCTTCTTCAATCGAATAACTTAATACAGCACCTTGTCCATTTAAAAATTCTTTTCGTTTGATTTCTTCCATAAAATCTTGAATTTCTTGTCCTTTACAATTTCCCTTTTCATCAAAAGCAAATTTAAAACCATTATCATCTTTTGGATTATGGGAAGCCGTTACCATCACTCCTGATGGAATTCCTAACCGGATACAGGCATAATAATACATTGGTGTCGTACAAAGACCTAACGATATAATATCTACTCCTGTATCCACAATTCCTTGGATTAAGGCATCACAAAGACTTGGAGAAGATAAACGATTATCGTGACCCACAACACATTTTTTATATCCTAGATTTTGAATATGCGTTCCAAAACCCAATCCAATCGAATAAGCGGTATCCTCATCAATCGAAGTAGGATAAACTCCTCGAATATCATATCCTCTAAAAATATTAGGATCGATATTTTCTTTATACTGATACTTCATTTTTTAACCCCTTTTCTTTTTTGAATCAATTCTTTTACATTTTCAAATGTTTTATTCTTGGATAGAGATGGGTAAGATTTTAAAATACGGCGATAGAATATTTTTCTCCTTTGTAATGACTTTTTCACTTCTTGTTTAATCATATCCGTATGATCTTCTTTTAGTTTTTTTACATCGATTCTTAAATGCACAATCATGTAGGTCGATAATACAAAATCCAAGAATAAAATAACAAATAAAATCATTCCTGTAATTTCTACAGTAATCATAGGAAGTAAATCCAAAAGACTCATTAACATTGGATGGAAATACTCCACAATAATCATTCCTCCAAGACCAAAACCAATCGCATTTTTCAAACAAATTCTACCATTTAAATTGGATTTTTCTTTCGAATAATCCCACCAACGAAGATGGAAAAGTTTTTCTAACAAATACGATGTGATATATTCTAGAATCGAACAAATCATCATACTTAAAACAAATAACGCTACTAGGTCACCTTGATATTTTTGTAAAACTGAAATCATAATAATGGATCCTACTCCAAAGATTGGTAAATATGGACCCATCATATATCCGCGACTCATGGTGATTTTTTTTCTTTCTCTTGTCACGGACGTTACCTCAATCACATATCCAATAAAAGAATATACGAAAAAGATAATAACAAATAAACAAAACGAATACATATAATCACCACTATATTATATTATCATTATATGATATTTTATCGAAAAAAAAAAGCAAAACTAGAAAGTTTTATCCTAGAATAGCTTTTAATAATCCAAAGGAAATTATCATCATAATAATACTAGCAATAAAGATTCCAATCATGGCAGCTAAAAAGGCTTTTTTTCGATTCATCTGTAAAACAGATGCGATTAAAGAACCCGTCCATGCTCCTGTTCCTGGTAAAGGAATTCCTACAAACAATACAAGTCCCCAAAATTCGTACTTTTCAATTGTTGATTTATTCTTTTCTACTTTTTGATCTAACCAAGATGCTATCTTTTTAAAATGTTTACTTTCTCTCATCCAATTTAGAATAGAATTTATAAACCATAAGATAAAAGGTACTGGAATGATATTTCCAATGATAGAAATCACATAACTTCGAATAGGATCTAAGTTCAGTAGTGATGCCGCAATTAATCCACCACGTAATTCTAAAATTGGCATTAGTGAAATGACAAAAACAATCAATTCTTTTCCAAAAGGCATATGGATGATTCCACTAAATAAACCAATAATACTTCCTACTATTTTTTCTACCATACCTTCACCTAGCTTTCTAGTATTTCCATAATGACTGGTACCATATGTTTCTTTCTAGAAATACATCCTTCTACAAAGAATCCTTCTTTCATATCTTTTTGATATGCTGTACTCATAATATTTTCTGATTTTTCATTGTAAAGAACATAACTTCCTCTTTTTACAATATCCGTTACATATAATGCAACTAATAAATATCCATTTGCCTCTGCTACTTTATTTAATACTTCGACATATTGATCCATTTCTTTTTCGATTTCATCAAAATTCATCGTAAAGAATTGTCCTATCGCAAAGTTTTTCTCGTTAACAGTATAGATCTTATAATCATTATATAATACATCTTCTTTACTCATACCTTCTAGAGATGTTCCAGAACGTAATAGTTCCATTCCATATTTCTCATAATTTACCTTTGCAATAGAAGATAAATCTTCTACAGCTTTTGTATCATTTTCTGTTGTCGTGGGACTGTTCAATATTAAAGTATCGGATAAAATTCCTGATAATAAGCATCCTGCAATTTCTTTC
>CAMNDO010000105.1 GCA_946535455.1 uncultured Caryophanales bacterium | reverse complement strand
TTTCTGTTTCTTTCTTTTGTACGTACTGTTTCATTTGTGCATTTGCCTGATGTTCATAATTTAAATATCCACATTTCATACAATACCTAGAACTACTATTCATTTGAGATCCACATCGTGGACAAGTCATGGTATAAGTTCCTTGATTATTCATAAACAACTCTCCTAGTATTATTGTATCACAGAAGAAGAATATTATCATCAAAAAAAGCAAATTACTTTGCTTCTATGATTAGTTTAATGGCTGTTCTTTCTTCCCCATCAATTTGAATATCTTGAAAAGAAGGAATACAAACTAAATTCTTTCCACTGGGTGCAATAAATCCTCTCGCAATCGCAATGGCTTTAATGGCTTGATTTAAGGCCCCTGCTCCTACTGCTTGTATCTCTGCCATCCCATTTTCTCGAAAAACATTAGCCAAAGCCCCTGCCACACGATTTGGATTTGATTTACTGCTTACTTTTAGTATTTCCATAGTTTCCTCGCTTTCATTACATCATATGAAGGAAACTAAAAAATATGCAATTATTTTTTAGATACGATTTCTTTTTGAATCATAGATAAAACCTCTTGATAAGCTTCTTGATTCAAATCAAAACCATTATTCGTATATTCTTCTTTGAGTAAAGAATCTTCACTTAGAATAGAATAAGTATCTAGGTAAGTAACTTTTAATTTTTTAGATAGTCTCTCTAATTCTTGATTATATTCTTCTAATCTATCAAAAGTGATATTTGGATATTTTCTAGTATTAAAGTTTTTCATTTCAGGATTGATTGGATATAAAGATTGAATATAAACATCAGAGTATTTACGATTTTGATGAATCCCAATCACAATTCTTTCTACACGTTCTACTACATTAGCAATATCTTCTCCTTCTAATAAATCATAAAATCCTATTTGTAAGATCACATCAGAAGGATTGTATTGATAAATATAATCATGTAAATTTTGCAATACTGCATTGGTTGTTAATGTATCTTCCCCAATCTTCACATAGTGATAATCTAATCCTAGTTCTTCAAATGGGAAAACCTGCGTTTTCTGATCTCCTACAAATAAATAATTATCATCTAAGATAACCTCTTCTGGAATAGATATTGGCTCTTCTTTTTTGTTTGTTTTTTGAAAAAATTCTCGATAGAAAAGAGTCACGACAATAGCGATCATCCCTAAAATAATCAATAATATAATAAACTTTGAATCCTGTGAAGATTTTTTCTTTCCCAATTTTGATCCTTTGGAAAGGTCTTTCTTTTTGGAAACAGGAAGTGATTTGTTTTGTACTGGTTTTTCTGTTTTTTTAGGAGTCTTTGAAGTACTCTGATGTTTTCTACCTTCTAAAAAGCTAGTGTCTAATGACTTGTCATCTTGAATTCGATCCAAATCAATTCGAATACGCATGGTATTCTCTAGTTTTTTAGAAATGGCATAATTTCGATTACGTCCTTTTCCACTTTGCTGTTTTTTCTTTTGATAGGGTCTTGTGTTTTTACTTGCCATACTTCAACCTCTTTTCTGCCTATCTTCATTATAACAAAAACAGCGAGAAAGAAAAAGAGAAAAAGTGCACTTTTGTGCACTAAATTTTTCCAAGAATTAATTGATATATTTCTTGTATCAAAAAAGGTAAATATTTTTGTTTTTCAGAAGAAGCCATCGCGATAATATTCACTTCTCCTACTAAATTCCCATCTAAAAATGCTTGATACTTCCCAACAATATCTCCTTTATTTAAAGGAAGTTTTATCTCAAAATATTCCTCTTGATAATCATATTTTTTCTTATCTCCTACTTCTTTCACCACCACAAGGTTTTCCTCTAATTGAGTGGGAATCATCTGCCTTGTAGATTTTGGTATTTGAAGAAGTTTCATGGAAGTTCCTTTTTTTCTAAGAAGTTCTTGTTCTACATTTTGAAATCCATAATCTAATAAGTTTATCGTTTCTTGATTTCTCACTTTACTATTTTTTTCTCCTAAGACAATTCCAATCAGTCTTAAATCATTTCTTTTCGCAGTAGCTGCTAAAGAGTAGCCCGCTGCATTAGTATGACCTGTTTTTAATCCATCCACTCCTTCGTATTGACGAATTAATTTATTCGTGTTCACTAACCAAAACTTCTTAGGAGTTCCTTCTCTTAAATAGTCTTCATAAATAGAAGAAAACTTTAAAATATCAGGATAATTTTGAATGAGATATCGCGCAATCATTGCCATATCATAACTAGTCGAATAATGATTTTCTTCATCTAACCCCGTACAATTCATAAAATGGGTATGTTTTAATCCTAATTCTTTGATTTTGTCATTCATTCTTTTCACAAATTTTTCTTCTGTTCCACTGATATATTCTGCCATGGCAACTGTCGCATCATTTCCAGAAGCGACACTGATTCCTTTCATCAAATCTTCTACTGTCATCTTTTCTCCTGTTTCTAAATAGATTTGACTTCCTCCCATACCAGAAGCATTACTACTTGCGGTAACAATATCATCCCAATGAATGTTTCCTTTCTCAATCTCTTCCATGATTATGATTTGCGCAACCATCTTCGTTAAAGATGCTACACTCATTTCTTTATCTTTTTCTTTTTCAAACAAAATCTTTCCACTATTGATTTCTATTAAAACCCCACTTTCTGCATTCGGAATTAATTCCGCACCAAAAACAGAAACAGGAAATAAGAAAACCAATAAAAATAAAATCCATTTTT
>CAMNDO010000104.1 GCA_946535455.1 uncultured Caryophanales bacterium | reverse complement strand
GAAGAAGTGATTCGTTAAGAGAAATTGTCAATTTCTCTTTTTTTGTGTATAATAATTTTAGAAAATAGGAGGCTACTTATGTGTGGAATTATAGGATATATAGGAGATAAAAATCCTGTTGATGTTTTGATCAAAGGATTAAAAAACTTAGAATATAGAGGGTATGATTCAGCAGGAATTGCATTAAAAAATGAAGAAGAAATTCAAATCATAAAAAGTGTAGGGAAAATTTCGGATTTAGAAGAAAAAATCAAAAATACCAATATTATTTCTTCTCATATGGGAATTGCGCATACGAGATGGGCAACTCACGGAAAACCAAATGAGATAAATGCACATCCTCATAAAGTAGGAAAAATCACATTGGTTCATAATGGAATTATTGAAAATGCAGAGGAATTAAAAAGAGAATTACAAGAAAAAGGAATTGTATTTCAATCCGATACGGATACTGAAGTCGCTGCAGCTTTAATTCATTTTTATTATCAAGGAAATATGAAAGAGGCCATTGAAAAAGCCTCTAAAGTATTAAAGGGAAGTTATGCATTAGGAATAATTTGTGATGATGAATCGGATACTTTGTATGCCATACGTAAAGAATCCCCTTTGATCATTGGAGTAGGAGAAAATGAACATTTTATCACAAGTGATATTGGAGCGATTTTAAATGAAACCAAAAAATACGTATTATTAGGAAAAGATGAAGTTGTTGTCCTAAAAAAAGATGAATTTCATGTTTATCAAGGAGAAAATGAAATTCATAGAGAAATCTTAGAAAGTTCTGCTTCAGAAGAAGAAATTTCGAAACATGGATATGAACATTATATGATGAAAGAGATGATGGAAGAGCCAGTCTTAATCAATCAAATGATAGAGAAATATCAAAATCATATGGAAAGTCTTCCTGATATCAAAAAGTATAAAACCATTCATATTGTAGGATGTGGTTCTGCTTATTATGCAGGAATGATTGGAAAAAACTTTTTCGAAGAAGAAGGAATTAAAGTAGAAGTAGAAATTGCTTCAGAATATCGCTATCGTAATGTAATTTATGATGAAAATACTCTTGTCATTTTAATTTCTCAATCTGGAGAAACCGCAGATACCATTGCAGCAATGAGAAAGGCCAATGAAAACCATCAAGATACTTTAGCGATTGTGAATGTAGAATCTTCCACCATCGCAAGAGAATGTACCTATCAAGTGTTAATTGAGGCCAACAAAGAAATCGCAGTCGCTACGACAAAAGCTTATTTATTACAAGTGTTTGTATTAAGCTTATTATCGATGAGAGGAAAACAAGATGAGAAATATCTAGAAGATCTTCATCAATTACCACAACAATTAAAAGTATTATTAGATAAAACAGGATATTATAAAAGAATTGCGGATCAATTATGCAATCAAGAACATGTTTTCTTTATTGGAAGAAAAAATGATTATGCAATGAGTTTAGAAGGAAGTTTAAAATTAAAAGAAATTTCTTATATTCATAGTGAAGCTTATCCTGCGGGAGAATTAAAACATGGAACGATTTCTCTAATAGAAGAAGGAACAATCGTTTTTGCTATTGTGACAGATGACACCATTCAAGACAAAACCATTTCCAATTTAGAAGAAGTCATTTCCCGTGGAGCAAAACCAATCTATATTGGTTGTAATGCTTCTTCATATGAAGAACAATTCATTGTTCCAAAAGTGCACAGTAGACTACAACCAATTTTAGTGGTACCAGCTTTACAAATGATTGCCTATTTCACTGCACAAAAACGCGGATGCAATATCGATCAACCAAAAAATCTAGCAAAAAGTGTAACAGTAGAGTAGAGACCATGCGCAAAATAAAATATTCTTCATACAATACTATGAAAGGAGAATATGTATGGTTTCTTATGGATATCCAGTTTACCCTTACCAAAATAACAATGATGGTTTTGGGAATAGTTGGTGGGCTATCTTTGTTGTTATTATCATTATTTTCTTCCTATTCTGGGGATTTGGAAATAACAACAATCATAACTGCCGATAAGACATACAAAAGTATGTCTTTTTTTGATATAATAGAATTGGTGATACTATGAATGAAATTCAAATCAAAGGAGTCTATAGACATTTCAAAGGAAAAGAATACCTTGTAGAAGATATTGCGAAAGATTCCGAAACACAAGAGAAGTATGTGGTTTATAGAGCACTTTATGGAGAAAACGAATTATGGATACGACCACTTTCTATGTTTTTAGAAGAGGTAGATCATACAAAATATCCAGATGTAAAACAAAAGTATCGATTTGAGTTAAAAAAATAGTTTTTGTTGATTATGATATAATTTTATGAATGGAGGAATATTATGGGAAAAATTGTAGAATTTAGAAATCCAAATGCAGAAGAAAGCTTTGAAGAAGAATTTCATAGTTTATATCAAGAGTCTATTCAATATGATTCTGAAAAAATTAAAGAAGAGTGTATTCGATTTTTTCAAAATCAAAAAGAATCTGATATTAGTAGACAGTATGAATTACGCTTAGCAAAACAACTAAATGCAGCAGCGGCATTAGAAGTTTATTTTGTCCTTTTAATGAGAGCAATTAATGAAGATATCCAAAAAAATCAGAAAGAAAAAGATGGATTGGGATTTAAGCATGTAGAATACATTTTTAAAGATTATCCTATTGTCAAAACTTTTATCGCAAGGCATATGTTAGAAGATATTTATCAAGAAGATGATTATTTTAATCTAGAATCCTATCTACATAATCGGTTTCACAACAAAGAAGAATTGTTGAAAATCGGAATCGAAGAGTATATTAAAAATTCTATTTA
>CAMNDO010000103.1 GCA_946535455.1 uncultured Caryophanales bacterium | reverse complement strand
AATCTGAGCAGATGATTTGATATTATTACTAGCTGCAAATGTTGTAGCATCTACACTTTCTTTTACTTCAAGAGATCCTTCGGCAGCAAAGAAATTGTCTTCTTTTGCCGTTACTGGCATTACAACAGAAACAAGCAGTAACAATAACACCCATATTTTTTTCATTTTATTTCCTCCTTATATTTTTATTATACCATATGTTCTTTTTTTAACATAGAAAAAGAAAGATTTTAACATCTTTCTTAATAATAACAAGTTGTTCCACTAAGTCTTCCACCTTTTGGACAAGTATAGTCGCATGCATATCCATAAGATACACAATCAGAACCGTAATTATAGCAAGTATACAAATTTCCTGACCAGTGATACATACAACCATTATCTCTTCTTGAAGAAGATGGAACTTTATAAGAATAGCATGGATTATTTGACCAATTACAACACTCCCCAAAACATTCATAAGATTCCGATTTTAAACAACGATTTCCACAATTAACTGCCGAAGCAGGATAATTATGTTGTGCTCTAAAAGTACCTTCCACTTCTAAATCACTTCTATTTTTAGCGGTACATGTGACATCGTAAGATCCTGATTTTTTGCTTTTTTCCGGATTACATGTTAAGGTTCCTCCTAACGGTCCAAAAGTAGCTGTTACATTATCTTTAAAATCATAATCTTCTGTTCCTTTTGACAATGGATTTTGTATCACTGTAAGTGTTGGAGGTGTTTTATCTAATAATACATTATTGTTTGGTTTTGCAGGACAGTTTACCGTATGTCCTACATTATCCACAATCGTGTATGCCTTAATTGGACTCGTTAAATCTTTCTCTAAATCTGTAGTATATGTCTTACTTCCATGTTTTTCTTGTCTTGCTCCCCAATCACCATTTACTGTTTTACATCCAGAACCTTGTTCTTCATCTTTACATCCCCAATAAATCGTTCGATCTTTACTCGTCCATTCTGTCGGTACGTTATCATCACAGCTTGGATTTTGATTATCAATGTAAATATTAACATCATGATCCTCACATATTGTTTTATTTCCTGCCACATCTGTTATTTCATACAATTCTATTGTGTGTGTTTTTTCACTTTTTCCTTTCTTATCAAAGGTATAACTTCCATATTTTTGTTCTATATTTTCAAATGGTCCTTCTTTTTCAACACACCCGCTTGCTCCTTCTCCTTCATCTCTACATCCCCATGTTACTGTTCTACTTCCTGTTTTCCATGTAGTACTTTCTCCATGATAGGTACACAATGGCGGTGTATTATCTACTTTAAATTCTCCACTTTGAACATAGTTTCCATCTTCTTCCTCATTTGGATTTGTCCAATTTTCTCCATAGATGTCTTTTAATCCGTCTACTCGTATCCACAAATAATAACTTCCATTATCTTGTTTTTTCGAATTGGTAATAATTTCTTCTGATTCTACTTCGATGGTTTCACCGCTTAATATCAATTCTTCTTGTTTATTTGGTACTTGGAAGTTGACTCTACTCCATTCAGCATCATCACTTGGTCGATTATCTTTTCCTTTTACCCAAGTAGAATAGATCACAATATCCCCATGAATTCCTGTAAAACTATTTAATAGAACTTTCACTTTTTTTCTTCGTGCATAAGTAGATGACTTTGTAAACTTAATTTCAATACTTGCTCCTTCTCTTCCTTTACACATATTGGTATTCATTTGATGATATTCTCCTTCTGGGTAAGAATAGGTAACCGCACTAGATGATTTCTCTCTACACTCTAATGAATAAGAATAGGCATATTGATTTTTTAACTTCACTACTCTTACAAAACTATTCTCATGATGACAAGTAGCATCAGAAACAGAAACTTCTTTTAATAATTTTTTTTCGACTAATTGTTCATAAGTAATATACGCACATCCTGTATCATGATGTCCAAACAAGTCTTCATCATAAGAATCGACATATAGTCTTGCGCTAGTCATCATCCCTTCTGCATATGTTTCATATTTCTTTTTATTATTTTCTTCTTGTATATGTCTTATGATTGGGAATGATAATCCCATAATAATTCCTAACACTACAACTGTGACTAATAATTCTACTAATGTAAATCCTTTATTTTTCATAGTATCACCTATTATTATTTTACAAAAACTTTACAAAAAAAGAAAGAGAACCGCTCTTTCTTTTTATCAGTATACGTCAAGTTTTAAAACAACGTTAATTGATTCGAATCTGGTAATCCTTCTAAAATACCCATCTCTTTCATCTTATCAATTAAAGTTCCTGAAATTTTGGCACGTTTTTGAATATCTTCAATACTAATAAACTTACCTTTATTTCTCTCTGCTACAATATTATTTGCAACAGTATCTCCTAACCCTTCAATGGCATTAAATGGTGGATAAATTTCATTTTCATTTTTTACAATCCAAACCGTTGCATCACTCTCATATAAATCGATTGGTAAAAACTTCATATTTCGCGCAGTGGCTTCTAACGCTATTTTTAAACTTTCCGCTTGTCCATTTTCTTTATTCGTTGCTTCATAGCCTTTTTCTTGAATATCTTGGATTCTTGCTTTAATGGCATCATATCCTTTGATCATGGATTCTACATCCACATCGGTTGCCTTGGATGAATACCAAGAAGCATAAAAGTATACAGGCATATGTACTTTATACCAAGCAATACGGAATGCACTAATGACATATGCTGCAGCATGCGCTTTTGGGAACATGTATTTGATTTTGGCACAAGAATCAATAAACCATTTTGGAATATTGGCTTTTTCCATAATTTCGACATATTCTTTCCAAGCATCTGGATCTTTTGAGGCTTTTCCTTGACGAACAAACTCCATAATTTTAAATGCATGAATCGGTTTTACATCGTGATA
>CAMNDO010000102.1 GCA_946535455.1 uncultured Caryophanales bacterium | reverse complement strand
TATTTTTTCTTTACGTAAAGAAAAAAGAGAACTATTGTTCTCTTTTGTGATACCAAATAAATCCTACAAAGAATAAGATTAGCACTCCTAATACAATTAAAATACCTGCACTTGTTTCATCCTTTACTTCAATGACTTTATCTTTATCACTTCTTAAAAATACAGCTTTATGATTTTGATAACAATCTTCCTCTTCTGGACACTCAATTTGTCCAACGAAGTATAATACTCCTTCTTGGAAAGTAAAATCTTGAAAATCATAATAATTATTTGGAATTTTCTTTACTTTTTTCTTATATAATCCATCTTGATCTAATTCAATTACTTCATAAGTTTGATCTGCACTATTTTGATAAAGTAATACCAGTCCTTCGGAAGTAGATCGTAATAGAATTGGTTTTTCTAAAGATACTGGTAGATCTCCTACCACTTCCCATTCTTCTTCATCATTTTCAGAATAATGAATGAAATAATAACTATTTTCTCCTTTGGAAAGTTTTACTTCTGATGTAATTCCATATAACGTATATCCTGATTTAGCAGAAGCAAGAGATGCTGTTTCATAAGGGATATCTTCTATTACGGTTTTAATAAGATTTCCTTCTAAATCATAACGAAGTAATTTTAATAATATTTGTTCTTCTTTTTCTCCTTGTAATAAAAGAGCATATCCAGTGATCATTTCTTCACTCGAATAAACCAATTGAAGATCAATAAAGTTCTCATGAGAAAGTTCCTCATTTTGATATTCCTTCATCCAAACAATCTCTAGATTTTTATTATATCGAATGATCATTGGTTTTTCCTCTTCATCCATCGTACCTATTCCAATATATCCATGAATCCCATCATTTTGATTGATAGGGATTAATTTATGAATTTTTTCATATCGATTTAGGGAAGAAGATTTTTCCCACTCTATTTTTCCATCGAATGTAACCTTTAAAAAAGTAGTCATAGAATGATCTTCTGTTTGTTCTCCAAAACGATCATAAGTTTTTTCTACTCCAATCAAATATCCTGTCACTTGATTTTCTTCATCATACATATAATCCATAAAATAGATTTGATCTTCTTTCGTATTTCCATAAGGAAGAGTCCAAACAATATTTCCATTTTTATCATATTTTACAAGAAGCACTTGATAATCCAAATAACTTTCCTCTTCTTGTTCTATTGTCTCTTTTAAGACAACTCCTCCTACTAAAAATCCATCTATCTCTTTTTTCTCATTATAACTCTTTTGCATCATCAAAAAGTTTTCTTCTTCATACTGATTCAAATACAATGCAGTATCTTTTGCGAAAACATCTTTTGAAAATAAACTAAATAACACTATGACTAGGAATCCTAGTTTTTTCATACGACACCTCTAAACATATTGATTACTATTATTATAATGCAAAAAAAGACTAATTACTAGTCTTCTATTTCATTTTGTATCATTTTCATTTCTTTTTGTAATTGCATTTTTTTGAACTTATAATTTCCTGGTAATAAAGAAATTAATATTTCACGAGATTTATATTCTCTTAAATAATATTCTCGAAATAATGGTCCTTTCTTTTGTAAAAAGACTGGTCCAAAGAAATATTCTTTTTTAGAATACTTTTTCTTTCCTTTTTGGAAAATTAAAATTTGATAAATAAACTTTCCATCTTTTACAAATTCTTCATTTAAAAGATAAAAACCATTTTTACAAAAGAATCTTTTGACATCTTCTTGGTAATTATTAGGACTTACAATAAATGTTTTGATTTTTTTCATAATTTTAAAATCATTTTTACAAATCCCAATCATATTTCTTCCACCCATACCAGAAAGAATTACAGTATCGACTCCTTCTTCATAAGTCGATAATCCATCTCCTAATTTGGTTTGAATTTTTTCTTCTAATCGTTCTCTTTGAATATTTTTTTTTGCTTGTTCTAAGGGACCTTCTGCAATATCAGAAGCAATCACTTGAATATCTTTATTTTGTTTTACTAGATAAATATCTAATAAAGCATGGTCACATCCTACATCTAAGCAAAAGGAATTGGCTTCTACCAAATCCCCTATTTTTTTTAATCTTGTATTGAGTTTCATTAATCGGTTAAAAAGTCCTTTAATTTACGAGAACGAGAAGGATGTCTTAATTTACGTAATGCTTTGGCTTCAATTTGACGGATTCTCTCACGAGTCACTCCAAAGATTTGTCCTACTTCTTCTAGTGTTCTACATTGTCCATCATCTAATCCAAAACGTAAACGTAATACTTTTTCTTCTCTTTCTGTTAAGGTAGATAAAACTCCTTTTAGTTCTTCTTTTAACATTTCTACGGTTGCATATTCTTCTGGTCCCATCGTTCTTTCATCTTTAATGAAATCTCCTAAATGAGAATCATCTTCTTCTCCAATTGGAGTTTCTAAAGAAACGGGATCTTGTGATATTTTATAAACTTCACGTACTTTTTCTACACTAATTCCTAGTTTCTTTGCAATTTCTTCATCGGTTGGTTCTCTATTTAATTCTTGTGTTAATTGTCTTTGAACACGAGCTAATTTATTAATTGTTTCAACCATATGTACTGGTACACGAATAGTTCTTGCTTGATCAGCAATTGCACGAGTTATTGCTTGTCTAATCCACCATGTTGCATATGTAGAAAATTTATATCCTTTAGATACATCAAATTTATCTACTGCTTTCATAAGACCAATATTACCCTCTTGAATTAAGTCTAAGAAAAGCATTCCACGTCCTACATATCTTTTGGCAATACTTACAACTAAACGAAGGTTTGCCTCAGCAAGCGTGTTTTTTGCCATTTCATCACCAGCAGCAATTCTATCTGCTAGCTCTAACTCTTCATCCATTGATAAAAGTTTTATTTGACCAATTTCTTTTAAATACATTCT
>CAMNDO010000101.1 GCA_946535455.1 uncultured Caryophanales bacterium | reverse complement strand
TAAATTACTTCTTCGTTGGAAAGAGCTGTTTTAGCAACTGGATCCCAGTTAATAATCTTTTCTCCACGATAAATTAATCCTTTATTATAAAAATCAACAAATACTTTTTTGACAGCAGTTTGTAATCCTTCATCTAAAGTAAATCTTTCTTTGTTATAATCCAAAGCAATTCCTAATGTAGCCCATTGTTTTCGAATAATATCTCCATGTTCTTTCGTCCAGTCCCAACAAGCTTCTAAGAATTTTTCTCTTCCATATTCATATTTATCGATTCCTTGATCTTTTAATCGTTTTACTACTTTTGCTTCCGTAGCAATCGCAGCATGGTCCATTCCTGGTAACCAAAAAGTATCGTATCCTTCCATTTTCTTATAACGAATGATAATATCTTGTAGTGTTGCATCCCATGCATGTCCTAAATGTAATACTCCTGTAACATTTGGTGGAGGTAATACAATACAAAATGGTTTCTTCTTACTTTCTGGTTCACAAGTAAAATATCCTTTTTCTAACCATTTTTGATATTTATCTTGTTCTGTTTTTTTATGATCATACTTTTTATCTAACATGTTAATCTCTCCTCTATATATTCTTCTATTCCTTTTTGAATTTCTTCTAATTGTTTGTGAAATATGGAATTATTTATTCTCTCTTTATATTGCTCTATCAATAATGAATAATATTTTTTTTCTTTTAAATATTCTATACTATACAAATAATTCATATCAAATATAAATCCTAAAGATAACGATAAAAAGTCAATTTTATTTTTCAAAGCATCTTTTCGAATTTGTTTTCTTTGTAATAATGATTCATAAACTTCTTTACTAAAGTATTCGTTTTCAAATCCTTCTTCCATGAATATGTTACTAAACTGTATTTTTTCACGTAAATAAATGTTTAAAATATCAAGTTTATCAGCATCCCGAATAATCTTCGCAAACATTTCTTCTTTTTCTGTTACGTCTTTTGAAATTTCAAATTTATTATGATTTGAAATACTTTTTAAAATAATAGAATCATACTCATCATTTTCAATAAACTTTCTTAAATACTCTTTTTCTTTTAATATCCTAATTCCTAATTCTGCATGATCTTCACTTTTTGAATCTTGAAAAGTATGGTATTTACTCCATTGTTCAAATCTACCAATATCATGTAATAATCCAATGAGTTTTGCAATTTCCACTTCTTCTTCTTTTAAATTTAAAAATCTTGCGATTTTTTCACACAAATCCATGACTCGTAGAGTATGTTTGTACTTTAATATAATTTCACTTTCTTGTGTAAAACTTTTAACATACTTTGTAAATTCTTGCATTGCATTTTCTATCATAAACTCACCTCAAAAATAAAAACAATTCATCCAAAGGACGAATTGTTCGTGGTACCACCTTAATTTATCAGTATTGTCACTGATCTCTTTTTGATAACGGTATTCACCGGACTTCCTTACTATAATTTCAGAAAATATGCTCCTCTGCTACCTTCTATATGATTTCTTGTTCATTTTCACCAAACATGAACTCTCTATAAAAAAATCAATATATACTCCTCAGACTCTTCGCATCTGCATAACATTATATCGAAGAAAAGGTTTTTTTTCAATACTTTTCAAAAGAAAAAGGTCTATTCTTGACCTTTTTGTTGTTTTTTGAATTCTTCTAAACCACCGATTAGTACTTTAGAAATTTCTTTTTGTTTATCCGTTTCATATCCTTTGAAACAAATTTTTTCAATTTGATCGTGGTTAAATGCGAATAATTGATCACTGGAAATAATTCCTTCTGGATAAGCACATGCTCCATAATCATACATGTTTGCTACATCTTTTACTGGACCATTTTTATCAATAACCTCTCCTTGTGGCATAATACAATATCCTGTAATCATTAATTCTTTTTTTCCACCTTTTAATAATACAACGGTTCCGATTGGTAAAAATCTTTCTTCTTTTTCCATGTTTTATCCTCCCTTTTTATTGTATATCTGCTAGTTCATTATTTTTTCTAGCACCATACTTTTCAACTTCTTCATCAGTTGCAAAACTATATTCATCATCTGGCGTTAAATAATCTGATTCGTTTTCATTATTTTCTTCTACGTTTTCAGAATCGATTTGGATACTTTCATCTTCTTCCCATTCATCAGAATAGAATTCATCATCTTCTCCATTATCGTTATTCTTTTTACGATCCATATAGGCTTTTGCTCCAAGTCCTGCCGCTGCTGCTGCACTTAATCCTGCAGCAATTGGTATTGCAGTACTTCCTTTTGTTTTCGCTTTTGGTTGAATTGGAACGGTCGTGGTTGGAATTTTAGTTACTTTTCCTTTTACAATTTCATCTAATGTAGGATCTGTTTCTTCCAATAAATCTTCAATTTCTCCTTCTTCTACCACTTCTTCTCCGGTTGGTTCTTCTCCTGATGTGTAACCACCTGTTGAACTATATCCTCCACCTGTATGTCCACTCCATGATCCTCCTCCAGTCGATGACGTACTACCTCCTCCAGTTGGTGTCACACTAGTTGGTGTTACACTAGTTGGTGTAGTAATAGTTGGTTTTGTAATACTAGTTGCTAAATCGATAGGACTTGGTTTTTTCGTCGTATCTGTATCATCCTCTTTTACTGGTGTAATCGTAGGTTCTGTCTTGGTTGGAGTAACTGGTGTAATGGAATCTGGATCCTTCGTTGGTTCAATCTCTTCTGGTACCACCGGATCTGGTTCTACAGGTTCAATTTCCTCTGGTGTAATTTTTTCTGGTACCACTGGTTCAATTTCTTCCGGAATCGTTGGCTCAACCGTTGGCTCAATTTCTTCTGGAACTGTTGGTTCTGTTGTTGGTTCTGGCGTTGGCGTTGGTTCTTGTGTTGGATATGATGGTGTTGGAACTGGCGATGGTGTTGGT
>CAMNDO010000100.1 GCA_946535455.1 uncultured Caryophanales bacterium | reverse complement strand
CGCTGGATGGTGGATGAGTCCACCCCAGCGTGATTTTTTTGGAATTAACAATAATACATTCGTCCAGTTATAATTCTAGAACCATAATATTATTTATATAAAAGAAAAAAAATATATTATATATCTTTTTGCGTCCACCTAATAGTATTAAATATATAGTAAGTTATTAAGAAGAGAATTTCTCTTCTTTTTTTGTGATTTTAAGAGATATATGTTAGAATGAAATTAGGAGGATTCTTATGAGAGTAGTCATTAATGGAAAAGAAGTAGAAATCGATGAAGTTGTAGAAGAAGGAGCTAGAGAATTAGATCAATTCACAGAAATTCATGAAACAGTAGATTTAGAAAACACTTTGGAAGTAAGTGATGAATTATTAGAAAGGATCAAAGAGGAATCTTATGAATCATAAAATACAAGAAATTGATCAAATTTTAAAAGAAATTGCTCAAATTGCTTCTCAAAAACCAGAATTTTCTCATAGTAATAAAAGAACAGATGATATCATTTATAACTATTTAATTTTTCGTAATGTATCAGAAAAAGATCGAGGATTGGATTTTACAAAATCTCCGAATCGTTTTTTTAAGAGTGTTTTTGAAAAATGGATTCAACAAAATAGAAGAAAGAATACGAAAGTATTTATTGATGAAGAGTGGAAATACTTTTGTCAGTTTCTTTCAAAAGATGAAGGCGCAGCCCTTCATAGTAGAGAACATTTAAAAGTATATGTTCCATTAGATGGAGATCATATTGAAAAAGGAGCCAATTTACTATTTGATTTTTTAGATCAAAATGGAATTTCTCACGCTTCTAAAATTGGAAAAAGAGTTCGTTTTGATGATATTGTAATTCGTTTGGTAAACAAGGAAGATTTATCAAAACTATTAAACTTTATAGAATCTAATTCTTATATTCAAAAAGGTTTATTGCCATCTAATCCTTTCGCATTCCAACAAAATAATATTGCACTCGTTTGTGATGGTTCTAAGTCTTATAATGAAACGGTTTCTTCTTTGATTAGTATGTATATGGTAGAGAAAAAAAGAAACAATCAATTGAATCAAGTCGGATATATGGATTTTTTCCAAACAGTAGAGAAATGGTATCGTGGAAGTTTTATGAAGGAAGGAGAATCTCCTCTTGCGGAAAAATTTCACTTTACAGATGGTTCTAAGATTGCAGAAAATTACAAAGAAATTATTTCTTTGATGTTAAAAGTACAAGGTAGTAGATTTGGTATGGAAGATTATTTAGATCACTATGATAAAGCCAAAAAAGCAAAAGAAGAAGTAAGAGTCATTCCTCCAAAGCCAATTCCTATTATGACATTAGAAGAAAAAGAAAAAAGAAAAGAACAATTAAAAGCGTTACTCTTTGATCAACCAGAACGTTTAAGGGAAGAATTAAATGAATTAGAAGATACCGATGAGATTGATGTAACAGAAATTGTAGAACAGGCTTCTTCTAACCTAGATCAAACATTACTTTCTGCCATTGAGACAATGCAAAAGAAAATGGATTTAGAAAGTAGTTTGAATGGAATTGGGGCTTTTATCCATAGTGGAAATGCAAGATATATTACACGATTAGATCATTTAAGAGAAAGATTAGTGAATTCTTATTTTAGAGAAGATATGAAAAGAAAACTAGAAGAATCTCATCAAAGTTTCCATGAATATGCCAAAAAGAAATTACAAGAAAATGGAATATCTGGAAATCAAATGTCTTAAAATAGTACTGTAAAGTACTATTTTTTTATCACTTGTTTTTTCCTAATTTTGATTATTTTACTGATATACTGATAATAGAGGTGAACTCATGAGCAAAGAAACAGAAAGAATTGAAAAATTAAAAGAACAAATTCAAGATATCATCGATAGTGAGAAAAAGGTTGAACCGGAAGAGGATGGGCATGTGATTATTGTAGATCGAAAATATGCTTATGATGATGTGGATGATGGGACAAAAGTATTAGATACCTTAACCGATATAGAAGAAATAGTAGAAGAGAAAGAAGAAGAAAAGAAGGAAGAAGAAGTTCCTGAAGAACCAAAAGAAGAAGAAATCAAAGAAGAAAATCCTCATAAAAAGAAAAGAAAAATGATTATTATTGTGAGTGTTGTTCTTTTTGTATTATTACTGATTGTTTTCTTATTCATTCTTTTTTGGCCGAAAGATAAAACAAAAGAAGTGGTAGAAAGAGAAGAAACTCTTACTTCGAAAGAACAAAAAGAGATTTTAGAAGATTATGGAAAAGAATTAGAAAAAGTAATTTCCAATTACTTTGAAAAACAAAAAGTATTATTAGAGTATGAAGATGCTCATAAATTAGTGAAATTTGATTATGAAGTAAAATGTAAGGAACATGAAATCTACAAAGATGGGAAAGTTTATTTAAATGATTGTAAAATCAATCAGAAAAAGACAAAACATTCTTATGGAGAAAAACAAGAAATCATAGAAGATAAAGATGCCATTCATGTATATGTGCATAAAACGACGAAAAAAACGGTATTAAAAGAACCAAGTGATATAGAGGAGTATGAGGATTATCCTTTCCATATTGATGGGAAATATCAAGATTTGACATTATTATCCGAACAAGATGGAAACTATGTTTTCTATTATGATGAGAATTATCATGTACAAATGAAAGATTTTAAAAAAGATGAAAAAGTATTTTCCTATATTGAGTATACTTCGGTTTTACCATTAAAGAATAATGGAGTATTTGATTTAAATTATATTGGAATCAATCAAAATGGAAAATGGGCAATTTATAATATCAATACTTCACAACGAATTACACAACATATTTATGATTCTGTTGGAGAATCTTTAAGAGAAGGAACGACAGGACCAAAATTATACATGGAAACCGTAGAAGCTGGAAAATTAGCAGTAATGGAAGAGGGAAAACTAGGA
>CAMNDO010000099.1 GCA_946535455.1 uncultured Caryophanales bacterium | reverse complement strand
GAATACTCTGATATTTTGAAAAAAGAAGTCGATGAAGAAATGTATCGTATGTATACATTAAATAGTTTTTATCATACACCAGGAAGTATTACCGTCATTCATAACGACCATATTACCAAAGAAGATCGAAGTCTTTTAGATATGGTTCCAAGACTTCATTTCCGTGTAGAAAACCACATTAGTTTAAAAGAAGCGGTAGAAGAGTTAGAAAAGAAAAATAAAATTAGTGATTATCCAATGATTTCATTGGAACAAAATATTCCAATGAAGAAACCAGAAAGATTAAAATTTGATAATGGATTTGGTGGATTTAAAAATAATGGAAAAGAATATGTGATTTATAATAAAAATACACCATCTCCATGGAGTAACATTATTGCGAATAATACTTTCGGTACCATTGTAACCAATAATGGATGTGGATATACCTATGCTTATAATTCTGGAGAATTTAAAATTACTTCTTGGACCAATGAAATGGTAGTCAATGACAAAAGTGAAGGATTTAAATTCAATGGAAATATCTTTGATCCAGAGAAATGTACTCATGGATTTGGATATAGTATTTTGGAAAGTGAAACAGAAGAATATGCTTCTGAAGTAACAGAATTTGTTCCAAGAGAAGACAATGTTAAGATTTATTTGATGAAGTTAAAGAATAAAACAAACAAAGAAAAGAATATGAATATTGAATTCTGGATGAATCCAACTTTTGGTAATTTTGAAGAGAAAACAACAAGACATATTTTAACAGAGTTTATGGGACAAGATAATTATTTGAAGATGAGAAATGTCTATAGTATTCACTATGGAGATGTGAATGTGTTTATGTCTTCTTCTTTAAAGATTGATACGGCAGAATGTAATAAGATGTTAGTCAAAAGTATTTCTTCTAGTGTCACTCTAGGAAAAGGAGAAGAAAAGACGATTGCTTTTGTATTAGGATGTAGTTTAAGTGATCGAGAAAATGTACAATTGATTCAAAAATATACCAACATTGAGAATTGTAAGAAAGAATTAAAAAATGTAAAAGCTTATTGGGAAAATATTTTAGGAACCATAGAAGTGAAGACACAAGATGATAGTTTCAATTACATGATGAATGGTTGGTATTTGTATCAAGCCATTTCTTCTCGTATTTTAGCAAAAGCAGGATTCTATCAAGTAAGTGGTGCATTTGGATATCGAGACCAATTACAAGATGCGATGAATATTGTTTTGGTAAAACCAGATTTCACGAGAAAACAAATTTTAACGAATGCGGCTCATCAATTTATGGAAGGAGACGTATTACACTGGTGGCATGAGAAGAATCACTTTGGATTAAGAAGTCGTTATAAAGATGATTTCTTATGGCTAGTTTACGCAACCATTCAATATGTAGAGACAACAAAAGATGTGAGTATTTTACAAGAAAGAGTTCCTTATATTTTAGGAGAATCATTAAGTGATTATGAACATGAGAAAGGAATTGTCTTTAATTATTCGGATTATCAAGATACTTTATTAGAACACTGTATCAAATCCTTAGAACTTTCGATGAACTCTCTTGGACCACATAAGATTCCGCTTATGGGTGGAGGAGACTGGAATGATGGAATGAACCGAGTAGGAATCAAAGGAAAAGGAGAAAGTGTTTGGTTAGGATTCTTCTTATATTACATTATCGATTCCTTTACGAAGATGATGAAGAAAGTAGACCGTAATTTTGACATTACCACTTATCAAAAGTTTAATGAAAAGTTAAAAGAAAACTTAAATAAGAAAACATGGGATGGATCTTATTATTTAAGAGCATTCTTCGATAATGGAGATAAATTAGGGTCTCATGAGAATAGTGAATGTCAAATTGATTTAATTTCACAAAGCTTTGCTATTCTAAGTGGAGTAGCTCCAAAAGATAGAATCGAAAAATCCATTACTTCGGTAGAAGAACAATTAGTCGATAAGCAAAATAAAATCATTCGCTTGTTAACCCCTGCATTTGAAAAATCATTAAACAATCCAGGATATATTATGAATTATCCAAAAGGAATTCGTGAAAATGGTGGACAGTATACACATGCGACAGCTTGGTATTTAATGGCGTTAATTCGTTCGGGATATCATGATAGGGCTTATCGTTATTTCCAAATGATTAATCCAGTCAATCGTACCTTAGAAATGAAAGATGTTGAAAAGTATCATGTAGAACCATATGTCATCGCAGCAGATATTTATTCTTCTCCTGCTTTTGGAGGTAGAGGAGGATGGACTTGGTATACCGGTTCTGCTGGATGGCACTATAAAGTTGGAATTGAAAATATCTTAGGGATTCATAAGCAAGGAGATAAATTAAAAATAGAACCAAAAATTCCAGTGGCTTGGAATGGATATCATGCAACGTATCATTATAAAGATACGACATATGAGATAGAAGTGAAAAAGGGAAAAAATGCTAAAACCAAAATAGATGGAAAAGATATCATTTCGAATGCAATTTTATTAAAGAATGATCAAAAGACTCATAAGGTTTTAGTAGAAATTACAAAATAGAAAAGAGGAGATTTATGAATTTACAAAAAGATCCTTATATCATTGTAGAAGTGATCCCAACACATAGTGATCCGGAACATGGTTTTATTGCACAAATCAGTGCTTTAAAATTAGAAGGAATTCAGTTACTGGATCGATTTGATTATCGAGTAACCAAAAAGTTTATTGATAATGATACATTACAACAAATGATTTCCTATGACAAAGATTCTTTTACCTATGTCAATAATAAAGAATTCATCATTGAAAAATTCAAACAATGGTCAAAAGGATATCCTCTCTTATTATTGGAAGAGACTTATACGAGTCGTTATTTACAAGAATTAGACAATTCAAAAGAATTGGTTTATCCACACTTAAACTTATCATTTTCAGATGAAGTATGGGTAGAAATCATGCAGAAATATGGACTACAACCATCCAATCATTTAGTAGATTTAATTTATGAGG
>CAMNDO010000098.1 GCA_946535455.1 uncultured Caryophanales bacterium | reverse complement strand
AGGTGCCTGGCGTTTGATTGGTATATCCATCTTGGTTTATGGTTACACTAGGAATGGCTTCTGTGTAGATACCTGCTAATCGAAATAATTTGTTTTTTCCAAGCACAAAAACATTCTCCCCTAGGATAAGTGAGAATAATCCTGACAAAGTAAATAATAAAAGAAATGTCATTATGATTAACTTAACTTTCTTTTTCATAAACTCTCCTAGTTTCTCTAATATCATTATAAAATAATTACACTTTATTTATCAACAAGTATAAAAAATAAATAATTATTTTGACGTAAAGAAAAAAGAAGTCATTATTGGACTTCTATTTTTTCTTTTCCACCCATATATGGTTGTAGTACTTTTGGAATTAAAACACTTCCATCTTCTTGTAGATTGTTTTCTAAGAATGCGATTAACATTCTTGGAGGGGCTACTACGGTATTATTTAATGTATGTGCAAATACTTTATTTCCATTTTCATCTTTATAGCGAATTCCTAAACGTCTTGCTTGAGCATCTGTTAAGTTAGAACAACTACATACCTCAAAATACTTTTGTTGTCTTGGACTCCATGCTTCAATATCACAACTTCTATATTTTAAGTCTGCTAAATCCCCAGAACAGCATACTAACTTTCTGACAGGAATATCTAAGTTTTGGAATAATTCCACAGAGTAACTCCACATTTTGTCATACCATTCTTCAGAGTCTTCTGGTTTACAAACGACAATCATTTCTTGTTTTTCAAATTGGTGGATACGATATACTCCGCGTTCTTCAATACCATGTGCTCCTACTTCTTTTCTAAAACATGGAGAATAACTTGTCATCGTAATTGGTAATTCTGATTCTTTTAAGATTTGATCTTTAAATTTCGCAATCATAGAGTGTTCACTCGTTCCAATTAAATATAAATCTTCTCCTTCGATTTTATACATCATGTTTTCTTTTTCGGCAAAACTCATAACGCCATCTACGGCATCAGAACGAATCATGAATGGTGGAATACAATAAATAAATCCTTTCTCAATCATGAAGTCTCTTGCATAAGCCAAAATAGAAGAATGAAGTCTTGCGATATCTCCCATTAAATAATAAAAGCCATTTCCAGAAACACGTCCAGCTGCATCTTTATCTAGTCCATTGAATGACGCCATAATATCAGAATGATAGGGAATTTCAAAAGAAGGAACTTTGGCTTCTCCAAATGTTTGTTCTTCTACATTTTCAGAATCATCTTTTCCAATTGGCACATCATCTGCGATGATATTGGGAATCGTCATCATCTTTTCTTTAATACTTTTTGTTAACTCTTCTTGTTCTTTTTCTAATGAGGTAATCTCATCTGCTTCTTTGGCAATTTCTTCTTTGATTTTTTCTGCTTCTTCTTTTTTGCCATCTCTCATTAAGTTACCAATTTCTCCACTTAATTTATTCTTTTCTGCTTTTAAAGTATCTGCTTTTACTTGTACTTCTCTGACTCTTTTATCTAATTCAAATACTTCGTCTACTAGTGGTAACTTTTCCTCTTGAAATTTCTTTTTAATGTTTTCTTTTACTTTTTCTCTGTCTTCTCTAATGAGTTTAATATCTATCATTTTAATTCCTCCTTTAATAGATAATCATAGGCATTTTGAAATAATATTTTATTGGTATCTTCTTCACTATACCTAGTCATTAATAAATCTTTTAATTCCTTTTGGATATTTGAATAATCAAATACCATGTTTCCATAATCCTCCCCAAATAGTGCAATGGAGAATGTCATATCATCTGAAGAGATTCCCACATGATCCACTCCCATCATCGAGACTGCTTTCTCGATATGAGATAAATAAAGTTCTTTTAAATCTTCTTTGTAATTTTCATCTCTTACAAACGGTTCATAAGCTACTAATCCTAATAGTCCACCTACTTCTTTCAACGCTTTGATTTGTTCCTCATTTAAATTTCTTGGATGTTCACATATTTCAAAAGAATTGGAGTGACTCGCTAAGACTTTTACTTCTTTTCCTAACGATTTTTGTTCTTGGATTAATGAAATCGTATCAAAAAAAGTTTTCGTATTCATATGACTCATATCAATCGATATTCCTAAATCAATGGCTTTGATTAAAAACTCTTTTCCTTCATCAGTTAGTCCATAATCTCCTCTATTTCCTGATCCATATCGATTGGGTTCATTCCAAACTAATAAAATATTACGAAGTCCTAGTTTGTATAATTCTTCTAATTCCTCTACTCCGTGAATATAGTCACAACCTTCGATACTAAAACGTACAGGAACATTCGGTAAATACTTTTGAAAGAGAGTTGTGGAAAGTTGAAACATCTCTAATACATCAATTTCTTTTTCTCCCATTTCTTTTTTCATTTCTTCTTTACTCATATAATAAAGATTTGCCAAAAGTCCCGAGACATTTTCTTTATGAAAATTTTGAATCCATTCTTTTAAATAATCTTCTCTTCCATGAAGATGACAATAATAAAGAATCGATAATAAATCATGATGTAAGTCAATCATAGTATTCTCCTTTCCACAAAAAAAAGATAGCACAAGGAGTGCAAAGCACGGTACCATCCTTTCTTTTTCTTAATTTTGATAACGGTATTACCCGGGATTTCTCCATCTATAGAGTAGATAAATAAGTTTTTTACATCGTTTTCACCAACCACGAATTCTCTTTGCTAAAAAATCTTATTATTAGTTCTAATCATCGACTTGTTCTCATTATAGTATTTTTTTTGATTTTTGACAAGTTTAATTTTTAAATACACATCTTTGGTATTGATATTCTCCTTCTGGAATCAAAAGATATTCTTTCGGAGTAGATAATGTAACATCCTTTTCTAATGTCAAAGGAAATCCATAAGAACCATCTGTCAAACTAATAGAATACATTTCCTCTCCATCTTTGATTTCTAATAAAACATGTGCTTGTATGGGATCTCGTAAGAATTCTAATGGGATAAAAACATAATCACTAACATTTTCAAAGTAAAAAGAATAGCGTTTTCCATTTTCT
>CAMNDO010000097.1 GCA_946535455.1 uncultured Caryophanales bacterium | reverse complement strand
GAAACAGATGCGATAGAGTATTCTATTCAATGTGAAAAACATACTTGTGAAAAAGTCGGAAATACATACTTTGATTCTTTTGGAAAAATTGTTACAGAAGAAATTTATCAAAACGATTGTGTGAAGAAAGACAAAACAAAAAAAGAAACCACTGCACCAGTAGTTGTAGAAACGCATAAATGTGAAATTTATCAAAATCAATATTATGGAAGTAATGGTACAGTTGTAGATGAAGCTACTTACAATAGTCAATGTGTAACACAAGAAGTTATTGTTCCAGATACTGATACAGGATTATGGAAACAAATGATTTTATTCATGATAGGAGCAGCTATCATCGGAAGTGTTTCACAAATGTTATTACAAGTAAAAATGATAAAAAAATAAAAGGATGAAAAACATCCTTTTTTCTTTTTCCTTTCTAGTACTTCTTATCATTTTATGATATACTTTTTTTATAAGGAGTGTATCATATGGCGAATATTATTAAAAACTTTTTTGCAGACTTCAAAGATATTACAGAATATTATAATTTTTTAGTGAATAAAACAAAGAATCATGAACCAGTAGAAATTACAAATGAATGGTTAATTGATAATTATTACTTACTCGTAGAACATAAGAATAATATTATCAGTATGAAAAAGAAATTAAAGAAGAATATTCGTAGTATCAATGACCATTACTTTTTCTTAAAAGATGTCATTGAGCGAAAAAACTATAATATTAATTTTCATTACTTAGTAACAGAATTAAAAAAGTTTCAAAAAGAAACCAATATGATATTCACTTATCAAGAATTAGAAACTCTTTTTCCTGCATTGATATTCATCTATATGGAGAAATTAAACTTCTTATGCCAAGAGGAATATCATCGATTAATGGATCAAGAAGAAGTTTCTAATATTATGAAAAATCAATCCAATTTAAAATTAAAAGATTTCTTCCCAGAGAATGATCCAAAAGAAGATAAGATGCATTATATTTTTGAAGTGAATGATCAACTTCATAAAATGGGAGATCAAAAGAATGAACTATTTAAAGAATTAAATGAGTATTTAAATAAAAATAATATTAGTTTAAAAGAATGTATCAATGAAGAATATCAAAAGAAGATTGATAATAACCTTTTAATTTCCAATATTTTTAGTGACTTTAAAGAGTTCTTTGAATTTTCAGAAGAAGAATTATTCGAAAAAGTATCCAAAACAGAAAAACTATTATTAACAGATCCTGTGTACAAAAAAATGACAAAAGAATCCAAAATGATGTATCGAAAAAGAATCGTACAAAGAGCAAAAAGACGTCATAAAGAAGAGTATGAATATTTAAAATATATCTTTGTACCAGGAGAACACATTGGTTTTCACTTGTTCCGTCAACCAAATGATAATATTCGAATTCGTCTTTATATCGCATTCTTATTGATCGTAACCGGAGTGACTTGCTTCTTTTTATCGAAGTACTTTATAGAACCAAGAATTGTAGGATTCCTTGTTTTATGGATTCCAACTACTCAAGTATTTATTCAAATTTTAGATCGTATCTTAATGAAAGTAATGGATACGAAAGTAATACCAAAACTAGATTATTCGAAAGGAATTCCAGAAGAATCACAAACAATGGTTGTAATTCCTACCATCGTTTCTACCAAAGAAAAAATAAAAGAAATGTTAGATTCTTTGGAAACATTCTACTTAGTAAATAAAACCGAAAATTTATATTTTACATTACTAGGAGATGTAAAAGCAAGTGATAAAAAAGAAACCGATTATGATGAGGAAATTGCAGAATACGGAGAGCGTTATGCGAAAGCGTTAAATGAAAAGTATAAAAAAGATATCTTTTATTTCTTATATCGAAAAAGAGTTTGGAATGAACAAGAAAATTGTTTCTTAGGATATGAGAGAAAAAGAGGAGCTCTATTACAATTGAATCAAATTTTATTAAAGAAAAAAATCGATGAAGAAAAGTATTTCCAAGTGAATATGTTGAAAAAACATAAACTAGATATTCAATATGTCATTACATTAGATACAGATACCAAACTAGTATTAAATACTGCATTAAACTTAGTAGGAGCAATGGCACATCCTTTGAATCAACCAGTATTAAATGAATCTAAAACAAAAGTGATTCAAGGATATGGAATTATGCAACCAAGAGTGGATATTGATATTGAATCAACGAATCGTAGTTTATATAGTCAAATATTCGCAGGGATTGGTGGATTTGATACTTATACAGCAGTTGTTCCTGATGTAAGTCAAGATACCTTCGGGCAAGGAAACTTCGTTGGAAAAGGGATTTATCATTTAAAAGTATTTGAAGAAGTGTTAGAAGATGCATTTCCCGATAACCTAATTTTGTCTCATGACTTAATTGAAGGGCTATATTTACGTTGTGGATACGTATCCGATATTGAAATGATTGATGACTTTCCATCGCAATTCTTAGTAGATGTTACAAGACAACATAGATGGGCAAGAGGAGATACTCAAATCATTGGTTGGTTAGCTCCAAAAGTTTGGAATAAAAACAAACAAAAAGTAAAAAACCCTGTTTCTCCTTTAGGAAAATATAAAATACTAGATAATATTGTAAGAATGTTTTTAAATCCAATGTTACTTTTGATTTTATTCTTATGTTTTACAGGAAATAGGAACTATGTATTCTTATGGATGTTATATGTTATTTTTGTGATTGCCATCCCAATCTTTGTTTACTTAAAAGGAAAGATGAGTGTAAAACTAGATAATCAAAAAGAAGTTTATTATAAGAATCTATACTTTGGAGGAAGAAGTTTATTATTGCGTTCTTATATTATTTTCGCAACCATTCCTTATTATTCTAAACTATATATGGATGCATTCTTCCGTAGTTTATATCGACAAATCATTAGTAAGAAAAATTTATTAAATTGGATTACCGCAGAAGAAGTGGAACAAGAGACAAAACAACAATTTTCAAAATACATTCAAGAGTTTATTCCATACTTTATCACTTCCATTCTTTTTATTGCCATTGGAGTTTTGACAGGGAATTATG
>CAMNDO010000096.1 GCA_946535455.1 uncultured Caryophanales bacterium | reverse complement strand
CGAATCATAAAATCTTTTAATTGATTTGCTTCTTGTTTGGTTTGTAAAAGAGCACCTTTTCCTACTTTAATATCAATTAAGATTTTATCTGCACCAGAAGCAATTTTTTTGCTCATAATGCTAGAAGTAATTAAAGGAATGGATGACACAGTCCCAGTCACATCTCTTAATGCATAAATGATTTTATCCATAGGAACCAAAGACTTTGTTTGTCCTGTAATAACGGCTCCCACTTCTTTTACTTGTTTTTCAATCTCTTTTTCTGATAAATCAATACGGTATCCTGGAATACTTTCTAGTTTATCGATTGTTCCTCCTGTGTATCCTAATCCACGTCCACTCATCTTTACAACAGGAATTCCCAAAGACGCAACGATAGGAACAATCACTAATGTTGTTTTATCCCCTATTCCACCAGTAGAATGTTTATCTACCTTAATTCCTGGAATATTAGAAAAATCTAAAATCTCTCCACTATCAATAAAAATTTTCGTAAGAGAAAACACTTCTTCATCTGTCATTCCATTAATACAAATGGCCATCAATAAACTAGACATTTGATAATCTTTAATATCTCCATTTAAATATCCATTAAAGAAATAGTCTAATTCTTGATAACTTAATTCTTTTCCCAATCTTTTCTTTTGAATAATCTCTAAAATCATACAATTTCCTTTCTGAAAACATCAGAATCTCTTTTCTCAAATCCACATTTTTCATAAACATGATGTGCTGCGATTCTTTGTTTTCCACATGTTAATTGTAAATACATCGCTCCCTTTTCTTTCGCATACTCTTCTGCATGTTTTAACATTTGTTCTGCCAAAGAAAGCCCTCTATAATCAGAATCAACCGATACGTAATCTATCAAATAATAAAAACCATCCAGATTAGGGTTCATCACTTTCGTTAACAAAACATACCCTGCGACATTGGAATCTACTTCCGCAACAATTTCATAATATTGTTCTCCCGTCGTATGATTCTTTTTCGAAATTTCAAAAACTTTTTCTAAAATGCTTTTGATTTCATCAAAATCTTTTTCTTCTGATTGTCGAATTATGATATTCATATCATCACCTACTTTATTTTAGTATATCATTTTATTTCAAAGAAAAAAAGTCATAAGACTTTTAGATTCCTTTTTGAATGGCTTCCATTTCCATTCCACCATATTTTTCATTGGCTTTCTGTCGTAATATTCCTAACATCTCATCTGCTTTCATCTCTTCTGAAGAAGCATTAGGAACAGACAATTTATTGAAATCCCATAACAAAATCGGTTGCCCTACTTGTGCAATATATTCTTGATAAGATTTTAATACTCCTTCTATATTGGTTGGTTCTACTCCTACATATAAAGATGCATCCATTTGTTTTGAATTCAAATCTCTATTTTGATTCATTCCTTCCAAAATAATCATAAAGTCAGTATATAATCTTTCTCCTAAAACTCCCATATGGTTTTTGTCTAATCCCCATTTATCATCCATCATATTCGCAGAATCTTTGAATCGTTTGGATATTACTTTATATAAAGATGCATCCGGAATGTTAGAAACCAATTTTCCAATTTCTTCTGGATTGACACTGGTTGATAACGACAACAATCTCATAATTTCTATTTCTTGTTCTTCTTCAGAACCATATCTCTCTGTTTTTGATACATAAGCATTTGCCCCATGTTCATCCATAATCGCTTGTACATCGGTTCTATTTGGATCATACTCTCCAATCAATCGAGAAGTCCCAATTGCCATTCCACTACCATGTTCTTCCATAATGGCTTGTCTTTCACTTCGGTTGGGATCTAATTCTCCTATCAGTTCTTGACGAGTACTCACATTTTTTGCTCCATGCTCATCTAAAACAATATCTCTTAAATGATCGTCCATAACACCCTCCTATTCTTACTATACCATAAAAGAAAAAAAGAAGTAGAAAAACACAATCTCTTCTTTGTAAACAAATGTAAAAACAGAAGAATCTATTCTTCTGTCTCAGGCTTTTTCGATGATAAAAATGTTATTTTTTCACAAATAATTTCGGTACGATATTCTTTCTTATCTTCGTGTTCAATGACTCTAGATTGGATTCTTCCTTTGACTCCTACCACATCTCCTTTAGAACAATATTCGCTTGTATTTTCTGCAATTTTTTCAAAAGCAACACAATCAATAAAATCCGTATCATACGTTCCTTCACTGTTCTTAAAGCTTCTAGGAATCGCTAAAGAAATCGTCGCAACTTTGCATCCTCCTTCGGAATCATTAACCGCAATATCACGAGTCAATCGACCTACTAATATAATCTGATTTAACATAAATCACCTCCTTTCGAAGGGTATCTTAAAGGAAAGAGAAAAAGGAATCAAATGTCACTTTTTTTCATTTCCAGAACAAAAAAAGAGGAATTTTCAAAATTCCCTAAAGCAATTTTTCTTTTTCAAAAGAAAAGAAAGACAAAAAAAGAAATTTCGTAGTTTTGAAATTTCTTTTTATTTTTCTAATAATTCTAATAGTGCTCCTGCTGGCATCAAAGCACAATTCTTTCGATTGGGTTGTTTGGATATTTCATCATACACAACCAAATCTCCTAATACATCCGCATCATATTCCTCTTCATCAATCATCTTTTGATATTCTTTTAGAATTTGTTTCGTCTCTTCTACTGTTTTTCCAATAAAAGAAGAAATCATAATAGAAGTAGCAGAAGTACTAATCGCACAAGCTTCTCCATCAAAGCGAATATCTTGAATCACACCATCTTCTATTTTTAACATAAAATCTAAATGATCAATACAACTATCACTACTGGTACTTGTTGTACGATATTCTTCACTATCAATCAATCCTTTATTTGTTGGGTTTTGATAATGATCTAAGATCAGTTCTCTACGCATATTTTGATCCATACATCCTCCTATAAAATCACTTGAAACACATCTTTACTATTTCGAAGTGCTTCCACCAAAGAGTCCACATCCCTTTCATTATTATAAAAATAAAAACTAACGCGAACCGTATTTTTGATTGGTAATTCATCTTTTAATAATTT
>CAMNDO010000095.1 GCA_946535455.1 uncultured Caryophanales bacterium | reverse complement strand
ACCATTGTAAATCCATTTTTTTTCATAAAATCCCTCATTTCTTAAAAATAAATAGTTTACTAAAAACATAATTTATCACAATCACAAACACATTCGTAATCACCTTAGAAAGCATCTCATTAGAAGATAACACTTCTACTAACAAATACATCAATCCCATATCCATCACTAAGGAGAAAAGTCGAAATCCAAAGAAAGAAATCCCTTCTTGAAAAACATTCTTTCCTTTGCTTTCAAATACGAATACTTTATTCGTAATAAAAGCAAATAATACGGATAAGATCCATGCAATCATATTACTGATGAGTAATGGAACCAAAAACATTCGAAGGATCCAAAAAGTAAAAATATTAACAAAAGTCGTACAAACTCCAAAGAATAAATAAGAAAGTACTTCTCGAGATTTGTTATACCAAGAAATATGATTCTGATCGATATAATTTTCTAATAAAGAAATCATATTTTTCGTATTACTTTGAAACTTCTTTGGTTTAAATTTCTTACACTTCTCAATCATTTCCCCTATTTTAGAAAAATCTTCTAATTCTAATAAATATCCTTGTCTTACAAACTCTCCAATAATTTGTTTTTGATGATCATTATGATGTTCTTTATATTTTGCAAGTCTAGGAGCAGCTATAATTTTTTTATTCTTTTGAATGGCACTTAATATACTACCAGCACCACCATGTGTAATAATAATATCCGCTTCATCCATTAATTTTTCAAATTCAGGAGCAGGTAAAAAATCAAAAATTTCCATATTCTTAGATTCATACTTTGTCTGCCCTGCTTGAACCACTACTTTATCTTTAATTTCACCCTTCTCAAGTGCCTCATCTATGGCTTGCACCAACCGAGGAAAGGTCTTATCTTGTGTTCCTAAAACAACCAAAATCATTAGAAAATCCACCCCCCATATTCACTTTTTGGGTAAATTTCTTTCATACTTTCCCACTGTACAATAAATTTATCACTAATCGGATATAATAACTTCCCGGTAGAAGTTTTGCTCACCATATTCGCAAATGTTTCAATATAAATAATTTTACTTCCCAATAGTTTTCCAATACAACACATAGGTCCTGCTGTATGAGTACCGGTTGTAATGATATAGTCTGGATGATACTTCAAGTAATAAAACAAACTAATAAAACAATTCGCAAGTAATTTAAAAGGATAACTCAAAATATGATGTTTTGTTCCATAAATTAAGAAATGTACTCTATTTTTATATTTCTCTTTTAAATACAAATTATTCTTTGTTTTTTCCGTAATTAAACAAAAATCATATTTTGAAAACATTTCCTTTAATTGTAACAATTCTTGTAAATGTCCTCCTGTAGAGGAAATAAACATCACTCTTTTTTTAGTCATTTTTATCCCTCTTTTCAATGACAGAAAACCATTTTTCTCCTACAATATCTGATTTGTATTTTTCCACACTTTTTCTGGCTTGAGATCCGATTAGTTTTCTCTCTTCTATATTCTTCATTAAAGATTCTATTTTTAATACCATAGCTTTCTTATTTCGATTATGAATCAAATATCCATTTTCTCCACTATGAATAATTTCTCTTGCACCTTCTGCAGAATCAAATGCAACACAAGGAACACCATGGCTCATCGCTTCAATTAAAACAATTCCAAAAGACTCTGTATGCGATGTCATAATATAAATAGAAGATTGATCTAATAGTTTCGAAATTTCATGGGAACCTAAAAATCCATGTAAAGTTACTGGTAATTGGTTTTCCTTGATATACTTTTCTAAAGCTTTTTTCTCAATTCCATCTCCAATAATATCCAAAGTCCAATTTGGATAATCTTTATAAATCAAATGATACACTTTTAATAAATCCAAATATCCTTTTTCAGGAGAAAGTCTTCCTACACTAATCAAACGATTATTTTTTAAAGAAGCTTCTTTTTTAGGAAAAGATTCTAATGAATTTGGAATAAAAACACATTTGCAAGAACTATTTCGTAACTCCTTTTCATAGAACTTCTGTAATTCAGAAGATACTAGTATCAAATAATCTAACCCTTTTGCTCCACGAGAAATATTATTCGCATATTTGTAATTTTCATGATAATGGTTATGTTCCCATCCTATTTTTAAAACATGTTCCTTTCCATAAGTACTTAACCACTCATTAAAAATATCACGAGTGGAAATAATAACATCAGAATCAGAATTTTTAATATAGTCCACAACAGACTTTCTACGACGATAAAGAACTTTTAACGATTTGACACCTTCTTTGAAAGCTCTAGCCAATTGTTTTCTATGAATCACTTCATTCAGTTCTTCACGATTGGGTTTTAAATTTCCATTCAAAAAGCAAATCTTTACACGAGGATCTACAGGAAATACGCTTTCTCCATATAGGTTATAGCAAACAGCAATTTCTACTTCATACCGTTCACATAAAATATTGGCAAGATTCACAACGCATTTTTCAATCCCACCATAACCTAAATGTAAAGATAAAATGGATACTTTTTTCATAGATACCACCCTAAAAAAATTATACTATACAAAAAAGAAAAAGTCTATGAGAGAAACAACATTAGACATCAAGCATTTCTTCTGTTTTTTCTCGTTTAAATTCTGTTAAACTTTTGGATGGAGTCGATAAGTTTTCTGGTAATGTAGAACCATTTTTGATAATAGTTTCTCTTACATTTTTCCCGACTTCATAATGTGTATCATTTGCATTTTTCTCTCCTTGGATTTTTTCTTTTTTTAGTTTATCCTCTGTTTGTGTAATACGAAACCAATTGGCAGAAAGTTCGACACTGCCCATATGATCTAGTATTTCTTCTCGATATCGTAAACCTTTTCTTTTGGCAATATCATGAGCCGTTTCTCCATTATATAACCCTTTATATCCTGCATTATGGAACTTTCCAAAATCTTTTACGCCAGCATCTCTTGCTGCTTGATTTAAAGAAAAATTCCCTTTTCTCGTAAGATCTCTTTGATATAATCTTTTGTCATCTTCACTCATCAGATGACAATTTTCCTCTAATAATTCTTGTCTTCTAGTTTGAATTGCAAAATACGTTTGACCC
>CAMNDO010000094.1 GCA_946535455.1 uncultured Caryophanales bacterium | reverse complement strand
TGCCCCAGTTAGATTCGAACTAACGAATGATGGAGTCAGAGTCCACTGCCTTACCGCTTGGCTATGGGGCAATCACATGTATATTCATCATACAATAAAACAAAAAAAAAGAAAAGAGGTCTCCCTCTTTCTTGTTATTTTAAATTAGCGGCTTCCGCAGGAGCATCATAAACGCCTGCAGTTCCAACGTCCACTTGTGTTGCATCTTCTTTCGTGTTTTCTATCATAGAAGCAATCATATTATCCATAACTAAAATATCATCTTCTGCAACAGTAGAACCATCTTTTCGAACGATAATTCCTGTATATACAACTGCACTCGCTGTATTTGGAGAAGCATATTGAACAGCTTCCTTATTGGTTGTAGTATCCATTTCGCGAATCAGCATATAGTCTCTTTTTGGATCTTGTTCTGATGGGAATTTTCTAAATGTTCTTTGCACAGATGCAAAATGATCTAAGTAAGCATTAATGCTATTGGTATAATCAGTTCCTAATGAAATATATAATTCTTCCGTTTGAACAGATAAGAATTGATCCTCTCCTACGCTAGCAGTTGCTCCTTCTGGTAAAGGAACAATCCATTTTCCATAGGTTGCTTCCGTTTCTAACTCCTCTTCTTCCTTTTCCGTTGCTTCACTTGGAGTTGGAGTTGGTTGTGGATTTTGTTTATTTCCTCCTGCAAACACAACAAAATAAATCATAACTCCTACTAAGATAACCAATAAAGCCGTGATTACTAAAATTAATTTCTTTTTATTTCCCTCTTTTGCTCCTTCTTGTGGCACATCTTGTACAGGTGCCATAGCAGGTTCCATTCCTTGCACTGGTGCAGGATTCATCATATTAGGATCCACAGGAGTTGGTGCCACCATTGGATTTGCATCCATAACAGGTGCTGTTGGCATCACAGGTGTTGGTTCTGGCATTACTGGAGTTGGTTCTGGCATAACAGGAGTAGCTTCTACTACTGGTTGTACATTCGGATCTACTACTGGAACTTCATTTTGTACAGGAGTTCCACAATTTGGACAAACTGTTTCCATTCCTGTCAATGGATTTCCACATTGTCTACAATTCATAATTTAACCTCTCTTTACATTCTTATATTACTATAATATCACACTTTTATAAAAATCAAATAGTAATTTTCGATTTGACAAATCACTTTACATTTGAATTCCTTCTACGATTTCACTTTTAATTTTTGTTGTTTCATCAAAACTTCTTACTTTCGACAAATCAATTCTAGCCTCATGATCATTAATAATAGTTCCATCTAATCGAACATCATCAAAAGAATCTCGAAAAGGAGAAAATTTTACATTCGTGCAGTTCACATCACTCATATCCTTTTGCCAAATCTTTTGTGGATCAATATGAATATTCGTATTGGAAAAATCCATTCCCCGAATATCCACATCTGTAAGATCTAATAAGGATAAATCTATCATACGAAGGATTTTATTATTTTTAAAATAATCTACAAATCGAATCGGTTCTTCTTTTTTCTCTCTTGGTTCAAAAATAATTTCTTCTAAATTCGGTACTCTCATTTTATCCATCGGAACTACTCTAGAAGTATCTTGTAACAAAACAATCGCTTGTTTTAATAATCGATACGCTTTTGCTTGTTTTTCTTTCTCTAATTTTAATTTTTCTTCATTTTCTAATGTTTTTTTCAAATCACTCTCATTGAGTAGATTCTCATGATTGCGAACTAATTCTTGAAAAGACTCTGGAAAAGAAGAAATATCCACTCTTAAATCCGGATAAATCGATTCCCATTCTTCTTTGGTGACCATATCCCAAGAATGTTGAAAAACAGTAAAACTAGTCTCTTGATGCACAAAATCTTTCGCATAAATAAAATGTTTGTTCTTTCCTGGAACAGGAAATCCCAAAGGATGTTTTGTTGTTTCATCATCCACGAAATGAATCACTAAATCTTCTAGCGTTAAATAAAGATTCATATAAACACCAATATTAGTATTTAAATTCATTTGATTTTCACTCATTTTCATAAATTTATGATAATCTGACATAATGATTCGAAATTTATCATGAGAATCAAATACTTCCTTTAAAGCTTCTAATTTTTCTTTTTTGACATTTGCAATATCCTTAGCAATAATTTTAGGATGTTTCTCCGTATTTACTAACCACAAATTCAAACTCTTACTTTTGAATTTCGCATCATATCGAGAACTCTTCTCAAAAACCACTTCACATTCTTCTCCAATGGTTTGTCCTATAATATGAGCCAATTCATGTACTTTTTCTCTCATATCGTTTTGTATTCGAACAAGACTTCTCTCAAGAACTATAATAGACGCATAATCTTCATAACCCGTTAATCTATGATCGAATGCTAACTCTATTTTTCGTCTAATTAATTCCGCATCCATATTATCACCTATTATTTTTATTTTATACTCATTTCCTCTAAAAAATCAATGATAATTCACACAAAAAAATCTTAATTGAAATTAAGATTTTTAAGATTTTATTTTATCGTAGATTTTTCTTCAAAACTACCAAGAACATTTTCTTTCAAGTTAGGATAATCAATCAATTGGGAAACTTCTTCTGAAATTTCCAAATCTTCTAAGAAAGAGTACATTTCTTTTTGTGCTTCCTCCGTTGTAAAATACCAATCTCTTTCCTCTTGAACAGGATAATCATAATATTTTGTTACAAATGTACTTCCTTCTTGATCATGTTCACAAGAAAAATAAGTATAATTCACATTTCCTTCTTGATATTCTATTCTTTTTTCTTGGGTTCGATCTCCTTTTGGTTTTTGAACATCGATTGTAACATTATCCTCATCTTTTCGAATGTTATATTTCATTTCGCCAATCAAGAAAGCATAATACTTTCCTTTCTTCACCATTTGCATAGCATTATCCCATAACACATTATTGGTCACTTGATCCGCAACTCCTAATGTATCTTCTGCCATGGTTATCTGATAATACTCCATAATATCCATTGGTTCTAAAATGGTCATTTTCAAAATAGAACCTTCTTTTTCGAAATGAATTTTTCTCTCATTCCTTTCACTCATCATATATCACGCACCTCATATTTACTGTATCATAATATGAGTTTT
>CAMNDO010000093.1 GCA_946535455.1 uncultured Caryophanales bacterium | reverse complement strand
AAAAAGTACTTTTTTCTTAAATCCAAAAGAAAAATTAGAAGTCTCTTCTTATTTCAAAAAGAAAGACTACTTCATTTATTATCCTTATCCTGATAGTGAAAAGTGTATTCTTTATCAAGGAAATATTCCAGAAGTTTTATTGTATGAACTCTTTCCCAAAAAAGAAGTTCGTCATCAAGATATTTTAGGTTCTATTCTAGGACTTAATATCGCAAAAGAATACATCGGAGATATTATTCTAACAGAAGGAAGATATTTTGTATATTTATTACCCATGATTCGAAATTATTTTGAATCTAATTTTCTAATGATTGGTTCTACTCATGTATCATTTGAAGAAGTCCCTTTATCTACATTAGAACATTATCAAAGAAGTTATGAAGAATTACAGTTTATTGTATCCAGTAATCGAATCGATACCATTGTTTCACATCTTGCTCATACTCGTAGAAATCAAATTACTAGTATGATGAAAAGAAAAGAAATTTTATTAAACTATGACTACTTAAAAGATTCTTCCTATAAATTAAAGGAAGGAGATATTTTTAGTATCCGAAGAATTGGAAAATTTGAATATCTTGGATCCCACAAAAAAACAAAGAGTGGTCATCTCATTGTTTCTTTGAAGATGTATACATCACATTAATGTCTACTTGTCCTTTAATTCCATTTACTTTTCCATTTTCACAAAGTTGCCATACTCTATAATCTCCTTGATAATTGGTTTGCTCTGTATAATGGGCTAACCATACTGGCATATCACTATCAAACCAAATATTTTCTAAATAATTCTTAGAGCTATAAAGCATTCCTTTATAGCCTTTTTTTTCTACGGTTTCTACAAAAGCTTTTGCCATTTCTGTTAAACTATAAAAACTTTGATCATATTCTTGAAAGTATTGCCAGTTTTCCCAGTCAAATACCACTTCTAGGTCTACTTTATATCTTCTGATTTGGGATAAAACCCATTTTGCTTCTTTGATGGCATCTTCCCTACTGTTCGCATTCGAATAAAAATAAACTCCTACTGGGATTTTCACTTTATTAAATCCTTTGATATTTTGCTTAAATTTTTTATCTAGAACATAATCTTTTCCAATACCGTCTCCTCTTCCTACTCGTATGTAAACAAATTCTACTCCACTTTCTTTTACTTTTTCAAAATCGATATCCCCTTGCCAATGAGAAATATCAATTCCAATTTTGGTATTCTTCTTTTTATAATTTTCTTTTACAGTTTCAAAATCCGTATATGTTTTTGGAGTAGATGTACCGGTACGATTATTAGAAGATTTTTCTTTTACTCTTAAGATAAAAGAATGGGTAGTAATATTATCGGAAGAATCTTTTCCGACTAATTTAACAGGATATTCTCCTATATGATTCAAATCATAATTTCCTTCGATAGTACATTTTGGATTTGTATCATAATTATCACCACAAAATAGTGATTGTTCTAGCTCTTTTTTTGTTTGACTAGAAACCGTTATGGTATGAATAGAAGGTTGGGCAACAATAGGAGGCGTTTTATCCACCACATTGATTTTAATCGTATAAGGAACTCGAATATTTTCATCCGTAATGTATTCAAAATGAACTTCTTGTTCTCCCAGTTTTGTAGCATTTATTGTTTGATTTTCTATAATTTTACCATTGATTTTTGTAATTAATGATTTTAATTTAATATCTTGATAGATCTCTACTTCTTTTTGATGTTCTACTAGTTTGACAGCGTTTTTCACTCTATTATTTTGATAAAGCCGATACGCAATATATCCTCCTATGATGGAAACTATAATGACTATCGCAATTGTCACTCTATTTTTCATATCATCACCATTACTAGTATATCAAAAAAAAGGAAGTTTTAACAACTTCTTTTTATTTGGTTCCATAAATTCTATCTCCAGCATCTCCTAATCCTGGGCAGATATATTTATTTTCATTTAGTTCTCGATCAATATGCGCACAGAAAATTGGGACTTCTGGATGTTTCTTCGTTACGACTTCAATTCCTTCTGGTGCCGCAATGATACAAAGAAAATTAATTTTTTTGACTCCTTTTGCTTTTAAGGATTCAATCGCATCCACTGCACTTCCCCCTGTCGCAAGCATAGGATCTAGTAAAAATACTTCTTTTTCTTCTACACCTTTTGGTACTTTAAAAAAGTATTCTACTGGTTCAAAAGTTTCTTCATTTCGATACATTCCGATGTGTCCTATTTTTGCATTTGGGATTACTTTAATGACTCCATCTAACATTCCCATTCCTGCTCTTAAGATAGGGACGAAAATGTATCGACTTTCATCTAGTTTCTTGGTTTTCATCACTTCAATTGGTGTCTTAATTTCTACTTCTTCTAGTGTAATGTCTTTCATGGCTTCATAGCATAAAAACATTGCAATTTCACTGACTAATTCTCTAAATTCTTTTGTTCCTGTTTTTTCATCCCTTAGAATCGCTAATTTATGTTCAATTAAAGGATGTGTTAATTCTGTTACTTGCATGGGTCCTCCTATTTCTTCTTTTTGTTCATTTCTTCTCGAATGGCTTTAATGATATCTTCTTTTAATTCTACCGTTAATTCACTTTTGATATCATTCTTTAATTTTTTCATATCTGTTTTGATCATTCTCGTATCTTCTTCAATTAAAGTTGCGACTTCTTTTTTCTCTCTTGGTAAGAATCCATTTAATAAAATTCCTACGATAGCTGCTAAACTCATTCCTGAAATCGTTAATGATAAGTCTCCATGAATGATGGAAATAGCGGCTCCTCCAAGACCTAATACTAACATAGAAGAAGCGACAATGACGTTTTTACTTTCTTCGAAGTTAATTTGATTTTTGATTAATACTTTTAATCCATTCACTGCGATAAATCCATATAGTAGTAAAGAAACTCCTCCTAATACTGGATTTGGAATCGTCGATACTAATGCAGTAAACTTTCCTAAGAATCCAATGATGATGGCAAAGATTGCAGCAAGTCCAATTACTTTTACACTCGCTACTTTCGTCATACCAACTACGGATGTATTTTCTCCATAAGTGGTATTGGCTGGTCCTCCTAATGCTCCTGCTACCATAGTCGCAAGGCCATCTCCTAATAAGGTTTT
>CAMNDO010000092.1 GCA_946535455.1 uncultured Caryophanales bacterium | reverse complement strand
ACCCCCTGATATGAGGAAGCACTTGAAACCAAATGTCGGGAATACATTATCATAATGGAAAAATAAGTCAAATCGTGAATTTTTAAAATTCAAAAGAAAAAAAGTTTGATTTTTGAAAAATCGTCTTAGGGAAAAAATCATTTTCATTCCTTTTTCTATTATGAAAAAACTATGTTATAATAATGTCAATTGGATGTGGTCATATGAAGGATTTTAAGGAAAAACTAAGTCTTGTTCCTACGAAACCTGGAAGTTATCAAATGAAGAATAAAGACGGGGTTATTATTTATGTAGGAAAAGCCAAAAACTTACAAAGACGTCTTCGTAGTTATTTTACGCGTACGTTAACCGGTAAAACGAAGATGTTAGTCGATGATATTGATGATTTTGAGTATATTGTAACTTCATCAGAATTAGAAAGTTTATTATTAGAAATTACGTTAATTAAGAAATATGATCCTAAATATAATATCTTATTAAGAGATGATAAAAGTTATCCTTATATTGAACTAACCAATGACAAATATCCAACATTAAAAGTAGTCAGAAATGTCAAAAGAAAAAGAAATAAGAATCACTTATATGGACCTTATCCTAATGTAAGCGCAGCACGTAAAACGGTGAATATGATTCATCGGATTTATCCTTTACGAAAATGTGATCCAATAAAGAAAGAACTATGTTTGTATTATCACATTCATGAATGCTTAGGATATTGTCAAAAAGAAGTAGATCCTACTTTGATAGAAGAAATGAAAAAAGAAATTATTTCTTTCTTAAAAGGAGATCCTACCATTGTGACAAAAAAAATAGAGAAAGAAATGGAAAAAGCATCTTCTTCTATGAATTATGAAAAAGCATTAGAATTAAAACAGATGTTAGAAGATATTCATACAACACTTAGAAAACAAAAGATTGATTTGAATCATAATTATAATTTTGATATGGTAAACTACTATACCGATCATAATTATTTAAGTATTGAAATTTTCTTTATTCGAGAAGGATTATTGTTTGGAAGACATAATGAAATTATTTCTTCGTTAGAAGATCCAGAAAATGAAGTATTAGAATATTTAATTCAGTTTTATGATAAGGGAATGATTCCTCATGAATTGATGGTTCCTAGTGCAATGGATTCTAAATTATTAGAAGGATATTTTGGGATTAAAGTAAATACTCCTCAAAAGGGGAAATTAAAGAGTTTATTAGACTTAGCTTATGAAAATGCGAAAGAACAAATGGAATTAAAAGAAGAAACATTAAAAAGAGATGATGAGGAAAGAGAAAAAGCGATATTAGAATTACAAAAATTATTACAGTTAGATTCTCTTCATCGAATGGAGTCTTTTGATAATTCTCATTTATTTGGAACTTTCTATGTTGGAGGTATGGTTGTTTTTGATGACTTTTTACCCAATAAAGATCTTTATCGAAAATATAAAATCTCTACAGATGTCAAAGATGATTTATCTGCCATGAGAGAAGTTCTTTACAGGAGATACTTTAAAACAGTAATGGGAGAAATGGCTCCACCAGATTTGATTGTATTAGATGGTGGTAAGTTACAAATTAGTGTTTGTAAAGAAGTGTTAGATTCTTTGAAATTAAAGATTCCTATCATTGGTCTTGTGAAAGATAAAAATCATAGAACCAATCATATTATGGATTCGAACTACCATGTGTTAGAAGTTTCGAAAGATTCTAAATTATTCTTATTCTTGACCAGAATGCAAGAAGAAGTACATCGTTATGCGATTACATATCACAGAAATATCAAATCGAAAGGTGCATTATCGAGTATCTTAGACATGGTTCCAGGGATTGGAGAAGTTCGAAAAAAAGAATTGTTGAAGAAGTTTGGATCCTTAAAGAAAATGAAGGAAGCTTCTATAGAAGAAATCAGTGAAGTAGTAGGAAAAGATGTTGCGAAGAGTTTAAAAGAGTATTTGAAAGAAGTGTGATGATATGAGTAAAATACAAGTTATGGATGAAATATTAGCCAATAAAATTGCGGCAGGGGAAGTGGTCGAAAAGACCATGAATGTGGTAAAAGAATTGGTAGAAAATGCGATTGATGCGAATGCGAGTGTGATTCAAATTCGTTTGATTGATTCTGGTGTCAAAGAAATTGAAGTATCGGATAACGGAATCGGAATGGACAAGGAAGATGCCATTCTTGCTTTTGAACGTCATGCCACTTCTAAATTAAAATCAGTAGAAGATTTATTTTCCATTGAATCACTAGGTTTTCGTGGAGAAGCTCTTCCTTCTATCGCAAGTGTATCGAATGTTAGATTAAAAACGAGTAACGGAAAAGAAGGTACATTATTGACTCTAGAAGGGGGAAAAAATCAAAAAGTAGAAAAGTCTGATTTACAAGAAGGAACCACGATTACAGTAACGGATTTGTTTTATAATACTCCTGTTCGTTTAAAGTATTTAAAAAACTTATATGTAGAACTTTCTTATATTGTAGAGTATGTCAATAAAATGGCTTTGTCTTATCCCAATATTTCTTTTACATTAATGAATAATGATAAAGTTTTACTCCAAACAGATGGAAAAGGAGATTTATTAAAAGTTATTTATGAAATCTATGGTGCTGATATTACGAAAAAAATGATTTCTGTAGAAGGAGAAAATGATGATTACAAGATTACGGGATATATTTCTTATCCAGAAGTCACCAAAGGAAATCGAAATTCTATTACGACTTTTGTGAATGGTAGAGTGATTAAAAATAATGAATTAAATAAATGTATTGTAGAAGCTTATCACACATATATTCATAAAGATCGATATCCTGTGATTGTTTTCAATATTGAAGTAGATCCTGTATTAGTCGATATTAATATTCATCCTACTAAAATGGATATTAAGTTTTCTAAAATGGATTCTTTAAAAGACTTGGTTTTTGAAATCATAGATGAAAAATTAAAAGAATTAACTTTAATTCCAGAAGTATCTGTACGAGATAGTTATTCGGTCAGTGAAGTAAGACGTCAAATTGTAGGAAAAGAACAAGAGGAAAAGAAAGTAGAGAAAGATGTCACATATGAAGAAATCCAACTTGATTTTTCTGTACAAGAACCATCCGTAAAAGAAGAAAAAGAAGAAAAAGAAGAAAAACCAAAAAAAGAAAGAATCAAAAAAATGATTTCTCGAGGGGTAGTTTTCTTAACTTATATTGTTGCGGAGAATGAAGATGGAATGTATTTGATTGATCAACATGCTGCAGCAGAAAGAATTAATTATGAAAAAGTATTAAAAGAAA
>CAMNDO010000091.1 GCA_946535455.1 uncultured Caryophanales bacterium | reverse complement strand
AAAACAACGAATATTTTATTAATTACAGGACCAAACATGGCAGGAAAATCAACATATATGAGACAATGTGCCATTACGATTATTATGGCTCAAATAGGATGCTTTGTACCATGTAAATCTGCTTCTTTACCAATCTTTGATAAAATATTTACAAGAATTGGTGCAAGTGATGATTTGGTAAGTGGAGAATCTACATTTATGGTAGAAATGAAGGAAGCAAATCGTGCCATTCAAGATGCGACAGAAAATAGTTTGATTCTATTTGATGAATTAGGACGTGGTACTGCTACATACGATGGTATGAGTCTAGCACAAGCCATTTTAGAATATATTCATGACAAAATCAAAGCCAAAACATTATTTTCTACGCATTATCATGAATTGACATTCTTAGAAAGAGATTTAAAACATTTAAAGAATGTCCATGTATCGGCACAAGAAGAAGATGGAAAGATTACCTTTTTACATAAAGTAAAACCAGGTGCCATTGATAAGAGTTATGGAATTCATGTGGCTTCTTTGGCAAAACTTCCTACTAGTTTAATTACAAGAGCAAATGATATATTATCGGTCTATGAAAAGAAAAATACAAAGAAAGAAGTATTTACACAAACAAGTCTTTTTGAATGGAATGAAGTACAAGAAGAAAATAAAAGTGAAATAGAAGAAAAACTAGAAGAAATGAATCCATTAGAAATGACTCCAATGGAAGCATTAAATTATTTATATGAATTAAAAAAAGAGTTAAAAGAGAAAAAATGACAGAGAAAGTAAACTATGTTAAAATAAGATAGGTGATACGATGAAAAGTAGAAGTGAATTACGAGATATTATCGTTCAAGTTCTTTATCAAATTAATATATTAAAGGAGACAGAGTTTTCCTATGATAAAGATGATTTAATCAAAGAATTATTAGAAGTGGAAAATGAATTTGTGAACGATACCATCTCTGGAATTATCAAGAATCAAAAGAAAATTGATTCCTTAGCCAATACCTATTTAAAAGATTGGAAAATGGATCGATTAAACAAAGTCGATCAAGCCATTCTTTCTTTAGGAATTTATGAGCTTATGTATACGGATATTCCTTCCATTGTCGCAATCAATGAAGCAATTGAATTATCCAAAAAATATAGTGATGAAGCCGTTACCAAAATGATGAATGGAGTTTTAGATAGTATTTATCACGAAGAAGAAAAATAAAGCGAGGTGGAAATATGAATGACAAGTATATTTCTGTTACGCAATTAACGCGATATATTAAGTATAAAATCGATAACGATGTCCATTTAAATGAAGTGTTTTTAAAAGGAGAAATTTCGAATTTTAAAGCACATAGTAGAGGACATTACTATTTCACCATTAAGGATGAAAATAGTAGAATTAATGCCATAATGTTTGCATCTTCTACCAAAAAAATTACTTTTATGCCACAAGATGGAATGAAAGTTTTGGTTACTGGAAAAATCAGTGTTTTTGAGTCAACGGGAGCTTATCAGATTTATGTAAATGACATGTTAGAAGATGGCGTAGGAAATTTATATATCGCCTATGAGCAATTAAAAAAGAAATTAGAAGAAGAAGGTTTATTTCAAGAGAAATGGAAAAAACCAATTCCTAAAATACCAAAGAAAGTTGGAGTGGTTACTGCTGCGACTGGAGCTGCCATTAAAGATATTTTGACAACGATTGAAAGACGTTGGCCACTCGCTGAAGTTTATTTATTTCCTTCTTTGGTTCAAGGAATGGAAGCAAAAGAAGATTTAAAAAACCAAATTGAACGAGCAGATGCTTTTGGATGTGATACTTTAATCGTAGGACGTGGTGGTGGAAGTATTGAAGATTTATGGGCATTTAATGAAGAAATGGTAGCTCGTGCCATATTTGCATGTCAAACACCCGTCATTAGTGCAGTAGGACATGAAGTAGATTTTACGATCGCAGACTTTGTTGCTGATTTACGCGCTCCTACACCAACCGCAGCTGCGGAAATATCAGTACCAAAAAAAGAAGAAATCCAAACATTGTTAAAACAATTGAATATTCGATCTCAAAAAGTCATTACCAATCAACTAAATCAAAGAAAAGAAAAACTACAAGGAATTTTAAATCGAAATATTTTAAAAAATCCAATTGTAATATATCAAACAAAAGAAATGATTTTTTCCAATTTACTCGATCGATTCAAAAAAAATACATCAACTTATTTACATCAAAAAGAAAAAATGTTACTCAATATAACATCTTCTTATGTCTTAAAAAGTCCTTATAAAATATTAGATCAAAAACAAAATCGTTTTCTTCCTATTTTATCAAAATTAGAAGCATTAAGCCCATTAAACACCATTCAAAGAGGATATGCTGTGATTCGAAAAGATGACAAAGTCATCACAAGTATCAAAGAAATGAAAAAGAAAGATAAAATAGAAATGGAATTAAAAGATGGAAAAATTAATGTAGAAGTACTATAGAAAGGAGAATATTTATGGCAGAAAAAAAAGAAATGAGTTTTGAAGAGAATTTATCCAAACTAGAAGAAATTGTAACAAAATTAGAAAAAGGAGATATTCCTTTGGATGATGCAATTTTAGAATTTAATAAAGCCATTACTTTGGCAAAAAACTGTGATGAGAAATTAAAAGAAGCAGAAAAAGCCATTACAAAACTAGTAAAAGAAAATGGAGAAGTCGTAGATTTTTCATTAGAAGAAGAATAAAAGAGTATCATCGGATACTCTTTTACTTTTAAAGTGTCTGTTTTTTTCTTTTTATTTTTTCAATTTCTTTTTCCTGTTGTTCTATCATTTCTTCTATTATTACTCGTTTACTCATAAGATTATTGAATTCTTCTCTATCTCGATAACCATGTTGTAATAAGAATTCTTCAAATGTTTTATATGGTGTATACTTCAATACTTTATTTAATTGAACTATCCCAAGATTACGATAGGTTAAAAATACACTTCTTTCTACATCATCTGAAGTCATAATTGCTTGTGCAATTGCTGGATAATCATAAAAATAATTTTTATTATCTCTCGTACGATAAGTGTTTGGATTGATGACATCTCCATGAAATTCTACAACTTCATGCGTTAATAATGATTGACGATCAAAATAATCAATGCCTTCTTTTGCAAATCCTCCCGCAATCGCTGCAATAATAGCCGTAGCACCAACCGTTATTTTAAGTTTTTTTGCATAATCTTTCTTTGTAATACGAATCATTCGATTATTCTTACGGTATTTAGGATCATTTAATAATGCAACAGTACTCTTTT
>CAMNDO010000090.1 GCA_946535455.1 uncultured Caryophanales bacterium | reverse complement strand
AAAGATGAATTAACAGAACTTTTAGGTGGAGAAAGTGAAGAACTTAATGTAAAAGGAGATCCTGCTATCTTAATGTTAGTGGGATTACAAGGTTCTGGTAAAACTACTACGATTGCGAAATTAGCAAACTTTTTAAGAAAAAAGCATCATAAAAAACCTTTGTTAGTCGCATGTGATGTTTATCGTCCTGCGGCCATTGATCAATTAAAACAATTGGGAAAACAATTGGATATTGAAGTTTATGAAGAAGGAAAACAAAATCCAGTAGAGATTGCTTCCCGTGCTATTTCGTATGCAAAAGAAAATCATTATGATTATGTATTGATTGATACAGCAGGTCGATTACATATCGATGAAGAATTGATGGAAGAGTTGGATCACATTCAAAAAGAAGTTTCTCCACAAGAAACTTTACTAGTGATTGATTCTATGATGGGACAAGATGCCATTAATGTCATTACGGGATTTCACAATCAATTACCTCTAACAGGGGTTATCTTAACCAAATTGGATGGAGATACCCGAGGAGGAGTCGCTTTATCGGTTAGACATTTAACGAACGTTCCGATTAAATTTATCGGTGTTTCTGAAAAATTAGATGGACTAGATTCTTTTGATCCTGAAAGAATGGCTGGTAGAATACTGGGCATGGGAGATATTGTCGCATTAGCAGAAAAAGCTATGGAAGAAATCGATGAAAAAGAAGCAGAAAAGACAGCAAAGAGAATGCAACAAGGAAAGTTTGATTTAGAGGATTTCTTATCTACCATGAAACAAATGAAAAAACTAGGACCATTAGAAAACTTAATTAAAATGATACCAGGAGCAAAAAAAATGGGATTAAACAATGTCAAAATTGATCCAAAACAAATGGCTCATATTGAAGCCATTGTATTATCAATGACACCAAAAGAAAGAAGAAATCCAGATATTATCAAAGCATCTCGTAAAACAAGAATTGCAAAGGGTTCTGGAACTTCTGTACAAGAAGTAAATAAACTATTAGAACAATTTGAACAAATGAAGAAAATGATGAAACAATTTGCGAGTGGAAATATGAAACTTCCTTTTTAATAGGCATATTATGTAGAATATATTTCCTTCATACATAAGATACTTTAGGAGGTATCATATGTATAATAATGAGTTTTTTCAAAATATGACGATGGAAAACAATATTGATGGAAATAATAATTTTGTTATGAATGAAATGGATGTAGATGTAAAGATGATGAATGGAAATCAACCTATGATGGGAAATGGAATGAACGAACCTATCAGAGAAAGAGTAATCAATCGTACTTTTGTCCATGAAGTTCCACACGTTTGTCCAATTCATACTCGTATTATTAATCATCATGTCTATAAACATACGTATCGACCAATGTATACTTGCTCAGAAGAAAACGTTTGTAGTAATGTACAATGCGGGTCTTGTTGTCAATTTCAATAAATCACTTCGGTGATTTTTTTGTCTACTTTTGTCAATTGACTTGCTATTTTACACTTCCTTGTTTATGCTAATAATAGGGAGTGTGATACGATGATATATCCGTCTATTGACAAACTATTAAATGTAGTCGAATCCAAATATGCACTTGTTCATGTGGCAGCAAGAAGAAGTAAGCAAATTGCCAAAGAAGGATATTTACAAATGCCTGAATCCGAATATCAATGTAAAAAGAATATTGGAAGGGCTCTTGAGGAGGTTTCGGAAGGCCTACTTGAGGTAAAAAGAGGAGAATAACCTCTTTTTTCTATGCTATAATAAAGATGGTGATGACTTTGAAAATTACAAAATATAAAAAAAGTACCAAAGGTCGATATAAAGTTTTTTTAGAAGATGGAACAGAACTTCTTTTGTATGAAGAAGTCATTCTTCAATTTCAATTGCTTCTTCTAAAAGAAATCTCTTCTGATTTATTCATGGAAGTGGGTCAATACAATCAAGAATGGGATGTTTATTATGTCGCCTTAAATCACTTAAATTCTCATTTTAAAAGTGTTCATGATATGGAAGAGTGGTTACTAAGAAAAGAATATCCAAAAGAATTGATTGAAAAAGCCGTTCAGAAATTAATCCATCAAGGATACTTAAATGATAGAAGCTATGCAAAATCATACATTCATAATCAAATGATTGCTTCTCATAAAGGACCATATGCACTTCTTCGAGACTTAAAAGATAAAAAAATAGAGGAAAGTATTATTTTAGAAGAAATGCAAGTGTTTACAGAAGAAGAACAATGTCAAAGAATTCAAAAGTTAATCGAAAAATTTCAAAAGAGTAATCGTACAAGAGGAGGAGTTGTCTTAAAACAAAAAATATTCCATGATTTAAAGAATCTAGGATATGATATTTCTTTGATTCAAAAAGAAATAGAAAAAGTTTCTTTTGAAAATGACAAAGACTTAGCTAAAAAAGAGTATGAAAAATTATATAGAAAGTATTCTAGAAAATATGAAGGACAAGAGTTAGAAAAACTTATCCAAAAAAAGTTGTTTCAGAAAGGATTGCAATATGAAGAAGAATAAATATGTTATTTCATTTTCCATTTTAATCGTTTGTATTTCTCTTTTTATGGTTAGTCTTTATCACGTAGAACCAGATTATTTTTGGCATATGAAAGCAGGAAATTATATGATCCAACATGGACTTTTAAAACAAGATATTTTTTCTTGGGTTGTATCCGGTCAACCTTGGATGAGTCATGAGTGGTTATTTGAAATATGGATTGCATTTCTAAAGAATATTTTTGGCAAGTTTCATGTTATCTTATATACTGTTTTCCCTATTTTCGGATGTGCAGGAGTTTTATTTTTGACTAATGTAAAAGGAATATCCAAAAATATTCCTTATACATTGATTACCTTATTATTTTTGATTTTGATAGGAGTCGTTTTTGTTCAGGCAAGACCTCATTTACTACAATTTTTCTTTTTTACGATTATGATGTATTTATTATATGATCTATATCGAAATAAGGATTCTAAAAAGATTTATTTTTTACCATTATTAACGATTGTTTGGGCTAATGTTCATGGAGGATCGAGTAATCTTCCATATCTCTTTTGCCTTTTATTCTTATTAGGAGGACTTTTCTCTTTCTCTTTTTCAAAAATAGAATCAAAAAGACTTTCTAAAAAGCAATTACAACGATACTTTATTGTGATGATTCTTTGTATGATATCTATTTGTATCAATCTTCATGGATGGAAATTATTTCTCTATCCTTATCAAAATATATTAGATTCTCGTATGATTCAGAATATCACGGAATG
>CAMNDO010000089.1 GCA_946535455.1 uncultured Caryophanales bacterium | reverse complement strand
GAAGTTGTAGGAGAAAAGCCATTTTCTGAATCATTAGTGTCCGATGAAATTCCCATTTCAGAGGCATCTGGAATTTTAAAATAATCAGAAGAAAATTGTGTCTCTTCTTCATCATTTTTTACTATTGCTTCTGCCGGTGTTATAAATTTTTCACTACTTTTAGAAGATTTGGTAGTTCCTAAATTTAATAAGCTATCTAAATCTCCTCCCCCACTCATATTGGGTTTATTAATATCTTCTTTTTTCTTTTTTATATCGTCAATATTTACATCTATAGAAGTGGGCGGCATTTCTTCATACTCATCTTTTTCCTCTTCTTCCTCTTTTCCTATTTCCCCATAATTGATGAATTTTCCTGAAGGCATATCTTCTCCAACAGGTGGAACTATAGTTACTTTTCCATAATTATCCTCATTGGATTTAATTTCCATTGTTGGCATTAATGGATTTTCATTGACAAAAGCACTACTAGAGGCTATGGTTTCTTCTTTTTCTTCTGTAATATCTTCTAGTGGTTTTTGACTCTGATCCCCTTCTTGCTTGATTTCTTCTTCTAACTGTCTAACATTCATTTTTGTTTCTATAATTTTCTTTACAAATTCTGCTTGTTTTTCTGCATCTTCTACTTTTAACAATGCTCTGGCATGTCTTTCTGATATTTCTTCTTTCAATAATGCTTGTTGAGCATCTTCTGATAAGGACAATAATCGTATCTTATTAGCAACAGCAGATTGACTTTTTCCCATCGTTCTTGCTAAATCTTCTTGTGTCATTTCATCAATTTCTAATATTTTTTGATAGGTTCTAGCTTCTTCTAGTGGATTTAAATTTTTTCTTTGTAAGTTTTCTAATAGTGCTACTTTAGAACTTTCTTTATCATCTAAATCACGAACAATAGCAGGAATTTTAGTAAGTCCTGCTAAGGCTGACGCTTTATATCTTCTTTCTCCTGCAATGATTTCATACTTTCCATTTGGAACACTTCTTACAATAATTGGTTGAATGACTCCATGTTCTCGAATGGATACAGCAAGTTCTTTTAGAGCTCTTTCATCAAAAACTTCACGAGGTTGAAATCTATTTGGAATGATATCGTCTAAATATAATTGTACTACTTCATCTCTAGCATCTGGATACATAGCATTCCCCTCACTTTATTCTTTTTATAACCCTATGTAGTCATTATAAGTCATTTTTCGTTTTCTTTCAATCTTTTTTTATAAACGAAAAGAAGTTTACACGTTTTTCATAACAAGCAAACTTCTTTTACTATTTTCTTTTGGTAATAAGAATTTTTCGTTTTTTAAAATCTTATATTTTTGCATTAGTTTTTGTTCTACTTTAGGAGTTAATTCTTGATCAATGTCTCCTTTCATCGCAACAAAAATACCATTTTTTCCTACTAAATGCATTGTATAATCCACTAATTTTTCAATATTTGCAACTGCTCGTGAAGTAACCACATCAAATGTTCCTTGATAATCTTCTCCTCGTGAGTGAATGGATTCTATTTCCTTTAAATCCAATTCTTTTATGATTTCATTTAAGTAATGGATTCTTTTTTGTAGAGAATCAATTAATGTTATTTTCAGATGAGGAAATAAGATTTTTAAAACAATTCCTGGAAATCCTGCTCCTGTTCCTACATCACATAATGTTTCTTTTTCTTTTAAATTGACTACTTTTACAATTGTCAAACTATCATAAAAATGTTTTAAATAGACATCTTCTTCTTCGATAATTCTGGTTAAATTTAATTTTTGATTCCATTCCACTAATAAACGATAAAACTGTTCTAATTGATGAAGTTGTTCTTGTGTTGGATTAATTCCTATTTTTTTTACTTCTTCTAAAAATTCTTCTTTATTCATCTTTACCATATTCCTTTTTCAAATAAATCGATAATATTGATATATCAGAAGGATTTACTCCACTAATTCGAATGGCTTGTGCGATGGTGGTTGGATTCACTTCTTTTAATTTTTGTCTTGCTTCTGAAGCAATATTTTTAATTTTATCATAGTCAATATTTTCTGGTATTTTCTTTTTCTCTAATTTTAATAATTTTTCTGCTTCTTTATAAGATTTTCGAATATATCCCTCATATTTTAATTCTATTTCTAATTGTTCTTTAATAGATTCTTCATAAGGAATTTCAATCATTTCTTCTAAAAATCGCGTTGTAATTTCTGGTCTTTTTAATAATTGTTCTAAAGAATATGTCTCTGTTGGGATGGAAAAGTTCTTTTCTTCAAACTTTTCTTTTACTTCATTCGTAATTTTTAATTTCATTGTTTGTAAGAATTCTTGATATTCTTCCATTTTTTGTTTCTTTTCTTGTAGTTTCTGATATCTTTCTTCTTCAATTAATCCGACGTTGTAACCATATTCTCTTAATCTTAAATCCGCATTATCACTTCTTAATAGAAGACGAAATTCTGCCCTACTCGTTAATAAACGATACGGATCTCGAATTCCTTTGGTAATTAAATCATCGATTAATACTCCAATATAAGCTTCATTTCTTTTTAATACGAAAGGTTCTTTTCCTTCTAATTTTAAAGTGGCATTGATTCCTGCCATTAATCCTTGACAAGCTGCTTCTTCATAACCACTTGTACCATTAATTTGTCCTGCAGTATACAAGTTTTCTATAATTTTGGTTTCTAATGAAGCTTTTAATTGTGTTGGATAAATGGCATCATACTCGATTGCATATCCATATTTTACGATTTTAGCATTTTCAAAACCAGGGAGAGAATGTACCATTAATTCTTGAATATCCTCTGGCATAGAAGTAGAAAATCCTTGTAAATACATATCATCATAATATCTACTTTCTGGCTCAATAAATAATTGATGTCGTTCTTTTTCATGAAATCTTACTACTTTATCTTCAATTGAAGGACAATATCTTGGTCCAATTCCTTCAATATCATCTAGTGCACCATACATAGAAGATTTATTTAAATTCTCTCGTATAATATTATGAGTTTCTTCCGTTGTGTACGTTAAATAACAAGGAACTTGATCTTCTATTTTATATTGTGGTTCTAAATCAAAACTAAATGTTAAGTATGTATCATCTCCTGGTTCTAGTTTTGTTTTAGAAAAATCAATACTTTTTCGATCAATTCTTTGAGGAGTTCCTGTCTTTAATCGTTTCATTTGAAAACCATATTCCCTTAATTTATCACTTAAATGAAGAGATGGTCTTTCTCCATGTGGACCTTGTCTTGTTCTTGTATTTCCTACTAAAACATCTGATTTTAAATAGGTTCCTG
>CAMNDO010000088.1 GCA_946535455.1 uncultured Caryophanales bacterium | reverse complement strand
TGTATTGGATTACTTATGATTTATTCTTCTTCCTATATATGGGCAGAATATAAATTTGAAGATTCCTTTTTTTATGTGAAACATCAAAGTGTTTTTTTGATACTGGGTCTTTTTATGATGATGATTATTTCCAAAATACCATATCAAAAATACTATGAGCATTCCAATGCTATTTTAGGAATTTCACTCCTTTTATTAATTTTGGTTTTAATTCCTGGAATTGGAAGTATTCGTAATGGGAGTAGAAGTTGGTTCGGGATTGGCTCTTTTGGAATACAGCCTTCAGAAGCTGCTAAAATCAGTTTAATTATTTTTACTAGTAAATATTTATCGAATAGTTCTTCTTATATGAAAAGTTATTTCAAAGGAGTTTTTCCAGTCTTATGCATTTCTTTCTTATGTTTTGGACTCATTATGTTACAACCAGATCTTGGGACAGGTATGATTTTAATGATGAGTGTTATTGCTTTATTATTTATTTCTGGAGTATCTTACAAATTCTTTTTTGGGGGAGGTATTTTAGGTATTTTAGGAATCATTGGATTAATTTTAATGGCTCCTTATCGATTGAATCGAATTACTTCTTTTCTAGATCCATGGAAAGATGCATTAGGAACTGGTTTTCAAATGATTCAAAGTTTATATGCGATTGGTCCTAGTGGTATACTAGGAACTGGTTATTTACAGTCTATTCAAAAACACTTTTATTTACCAGAACCGCAGACCGATTTTATTTTTTCGATTCTTGCAGAAGAATTTGGAATGATAGGAGTGGTTGTAGTGGTTTCTCTATTTGGATTTTTATTTTATCGAGGAATAAAAATTTCATATGAAAGTACGAACTTATTCGGAAAATATTTATCCTTTGGAATTATATTTCAATTGATTTTTCAAACAATTATGAACTTAATGGTAGTGGTGGGATTAATTCCTATCACTGGTGTTACATTACCTTTTATTTCTTATGGAGGAAGTTCTCTTTTGGTGAGTATGTGTAGTATGGGAATTCTTTTAAATATATCGAAAAATATGGTATAATGAATATGGTGATATTATGACAATCGGAATAGATATTGATGGTGTTCTAACAGACTTAGAACAATTTCAATTAGACTATGGAAGTAAATATATGTGGGAAAATTTCCAAAAAGGAATACTTCATCCAGAAAAACCAGAAATCGATGAAATCTTTGAAATTAGTGATGAAGTATATTATGATTTTTGGAAAAAACATTTATTGGATTATGCGAAGAATTATCCAGCAAGAACTTACGCAGGAGAAGTCATTCAAAAGTTAAAAGAAGAAGGAAATACGATCATCATTATTACCGCAAGGTATTCTATGACTCCAGATGATCCAACAGGCGAAGAAATGCATAATATCGTAAAACTTTGGTTAAAAGAAAATAAAATTCCTTATGATAACATCATATTTGTAACAGGAGACAAACTAGAAACTTGTTTCAAAAATAATGTCGATATTATGATTGAAGATAGTACAAAGAATATTCAATCCATTTCCACGAAAATACCTGTCATTTGTATGGATGCAAGATACAATAAGGATTGTATAGGGGAAAACATCATTCGTTGTTATAGCTGGTATGATATCTATGAAAAAATTCAAAAATGGAAATAAAGGAGGAAACATGAAAAGAATACTGTATTGGATTGTATTTCTTTTGTTTCTTTCTTTTCTTTTATATCAAACGTTAGACACAAAAGAATACCAATCAAAAAAGAAGCCCATAGAAGATGCTCCTTTTCAAATCTATTTTATAGATGTAGGACAAGGTGATTGTATTTTGATTCAAAGTCATGGAGAATATTCTCTAGTGGATTCAGGAAATTATTTGGATGGAGAAAAACTAGTCTCCTATTTTCAAGCATTAGGAATTGAAAAATTCCAACATGTGATAGGAACACATGTGCATGAAGATCATATTGGAGGAATGAATCGTATTTTAAAAAGTTTTGAAATTGGAACTTACTATATGCCAAATACATCTACGGAATATAGTAGTTATCTAAGTATTATGGATACCCTTCCAAAAAGAAACATTTCTTATGTTGTTCCTAAAATAGGGGATATATTTTATTTGAATGATACTACATTAGAAGTATTATCGATTGGAGAAGAACAAGAAAATATGAATAACACATCCATCGTGCTAAAAGTGCGTTATCAAGATACAACATATTTATTGATGGCAGATGCCGAAAAAGAAGTAGAATTGGAACTGTTAAATAAAGATATTCAAAGCGATGTATTAAAAGTAGGGCATCATGGATCCAATTATGCCAGTAGTGCACAATTTTTACAAAAAGTAAAACCAAAATATGCCATTATTTCTGTAGGATTAGAAAATGAATATGGACTTCCTAAAAAAGGAACATTAGATAAATTAGAATACTTAAATACTGAAATTCATCGTACGGACATAGAAGGTACTATTATTTTATCTTCTAATGGAAAAAACATTTCCATTCGAACAGAAAAAACAGATACCAATCGAGAAGAAAAAAAGAATTATTGAAATTCTTTTTTTATGTCTTTCTCTGTCATTTTTATTTTATTGGAAAAAGAAGGAAATAGTTTTTCAATAGTTTCTTTTTCACAATTGGTAAGAATGTTTTTTGTATGATTGAAAAAGAAAGGTTTTTCTTCTAAATAGGAAGATAGAATAGAAAGGGAAGAACTCTTTTTTTGATAGTATTGATATTGATATTCCACTTCTTGATTTTCTTTGTTTGGTTTGATTTCTCTCAAATAAAGTGTATAAGAATTCTTACCACAATCAAGACCAATTTGATCAATGATTTTGACATGATTTAATTCCTGGTAAGGGGGAATGGGAAGATAAAAAGAAAGTAATAACAAAATTCCTATTCCAAAGATAAAATGTCTCATTCCATTCGCCCCCTTATTTCATTATGTGATAATTCTTGATTTCTTCTTCTAATTTTGGTTGGAATACGAATAATCGAATCTTTTAAAGTATTGATGTGGAAAGAAAGATAAGGATAATCAAAACTTTTGGTAGAAAGAATATGAAAAATCATAATAATGGTTCCCAAAAGAACTCCATAAATTCCTAAAATCGTTCCTAAAAACAAGAAAAACAATTTATAACTTCTCAGTGCATTTTCTAATTCAATTGATGGAAATAAAAGTCCAGAAATAGAAGATATTGCAATGATGATAATCATAATAGGGGAAACAATCCCTGCAGCCACAGCAGCATCTCCTAAAATAAGACCTCCTAAAATAGAAATAGCAGAACCTGTTTTCGTAGACATACGAAGATCCGATTCTTTTAAAATTTCAAAACAGATAATCATAAA
>CAMNDO010000087.1 GCA_946535455.1 uncultured Caryophanales bacterium | reverse complement strand
CCTACTACGATATTTCCAAGTCTTTTTCTTAAGTCATCAAAACTAGAAGCTAAACAAAATAACGCCATAATTTCAGAAGCAGATGTAATACTAAAGGAATCTTTTCTACTTCCTAAATCCACACTTCTTAAAGCACGATCATTCACGTCTAAACAACGATGGAAAGTGACTTCTTGAATATCTAATGCATTTCCAAAGAAAATATGATTATCAATGGCTGCGCTAATTAAATTATTCGCAGATGTAATCGCATGGAAATCTCCTGTGAAATGAAGATTAATATCTTCCATAGGAACCACTTGAGAATATCCTCCACCAGTAGCTCCTCCCTTCATTCCAAAAACAGGACCCATAGAAGGTTCTCTTAAAGCCGCTACAATGTTCTTTCCCATTTGATGAAAAGCATCTGAAAGCCCAATCGTTACCGTTGTTTTTCCTTCTCCAAAAGGAGTTGGACTAATAGCTGTCACTAAAATTAATTTTCCTTTTTGTTGAAACTCAGGAATACGAATCTTTGCTTTATGTTCTCCATAAGGAATGATATTCTTTTCTTCAATTCCTAATTCTTTCGCAATTTCTACAATAGGTTTCTTATTACTATTACGAGAAATCTCAATATCTGTCATTTTATCACCTCGAAAAATAGTATACCATACTATTTTAGTTTTTTATTGTATTTTTTTAGGAGAAAAATGAGAAATTTCCCTAAGGAATTTAGAAAATCTAGAAAAAAAGACCTCTGAATTTAAAAAAAGGACGATTTGTCATAGAAAATAAAGAATGTTATCATCGAAACCATTAAGAAAAAAAGGAGGGATTTTTATCAAAAAAATATTAGTTTTCTTAATCCTTTTTAGTGCATTTTTAGGCATCAAAAATGTACAAGCAGAAAGTGCTAGTTTCTATGAGGCAGAATATATTGATGGAATTTATATGAATAAACATCAATATAGCGCAAGAACCATCTATTTTCAAAAGGCTCGATTCTTTCGGAAAACAGGTACCAATGAATTTGCTTACTGCATAGAACCATTTTCTTTCTTTGAAGACTATAGTTCTTATGAGTCTACCATACATCCAGACAATTTAACAAAAAATCAACTTCAGAGAATATCAAGAATTGCTTATTTTGGATATGGATATCAAAACCATAGTGATCCAAAATGGTATGCGATTACGCAAATGATGATTTGGAAAGAATCTGACCCTAATGGAGATTATTATTTCACAGACTCTTTGAATGGAAATAGAATCTCCATCTATCAAGAAGAAATGAATGAGATTAACCATCTAGTAGACTCTATGAATACCATTCCTAGCTTTTCCAATCAAACCTATTCTACCATCGTGGGAAAACCCATCACATTAACCGATACCAATCATGTATTGTCCTTATTTGAATTTGAAAGTGTTAAAACAAAAGGAAATCAAATCACATTATCTTATGATAAACCAGGTAGTTATGAATATACTTTAAAAAAAGAATATCAAAATTACCAAACACCTTATCTTTTCTACCAATCTCATAATAGTCAAAACTTAATTCAAACAGGAAACTTAGAAAAACTAGAAACCAAAGTCAAAGTAAATGTAATCGAAACTTCACTAGAAATTTCTAAGATTGATCAAGATACCAAATCCATTATTCCTAGTGGAGAAGGTGTTTTAGATGGCGCAAAATACATGCTATATGATGAAAATGATCAAGAAATACAAGAATTAGTCATCAAAGAGAATCAAGCACTCATCAAAAATCTAGACTTTGGTACGTATTATCTAAAAGAGATAGAAGCAGGAATAGGTTATACCATCAACCCCAATCTAACAAAAATTACCATATCCCAAGAAAATCCAAAAGTATCACTGGTATTAGAGAATAAAATCATAGAAAAAGAAATTACCATAGAGAAAAAGTATGGAGAAAAAGATACGTATCAAAGTGAAAAAAATATTACTTTTCAAATATGGAATGACAAAGAAGAAATGATAAAAACAGTTACCACAAATGAAGAAGGAATCGTTCAAATAAAACTTCCATACGGAACCTATCAATTCATTCAACAAAACACAACAGAAGGATATCACAAAGTAGAACCCATTACATTAAAAGTAGAAAATCAGGAAGAAGAGTACTTATTATTAAAAGACATGAAAATCGAAGTGCCAGACACTCATACCAAAAGAGTATCCTTTCTGCTGATTCTTCTTCATTGGTTTTTCTTATGATTGGGAAATTTCTTTTCATTTTTCTCTTATCTATCTTACTAGGAACTAGTACAGAACGAAAAGGAACGAAAGAATTTGTTCAAAAAGAAAGCGATATTGTTGGAACATTAACCATTCCAAAAATTTCTTTAGAACAAGAATTATATCCTATTGGTCATGAGGAAAACACCATTGAAAAACACGTATCGATCTTAAAAGAATCCACATCTCCCAAAGAAGAAAACAGTATTATGATTCTCGCAGCTCATTCGGGTACAGGAGAAATTGCGTTCTTTGAAGAACTAGATCAATTAAAAATAGGAGATTCTCTATTTTTAACTTATCAAGAAGAAAATTATGAATATGTAGTAATAGAGATATGGGAAGAAGAAAAAAATGGATTTATTCATCTAAATCAAAGAAAAGAAAAACAACTTATTTTAACCACTTGTCATCCAAAAAAAGAAAAGAAACAACTCATAGTAAACGGCATATTAAAAGAGTCTTATTAAGACTCTTTTATTTGATCTAATGCTTTTTGTAATACAATGTCATTCTCATAAGTAGGATTTTCATAGTATTCTTCTTTTTGATCCACCTCAATATCTGGAGTAACTCCTACTTCATTCAACCATTTTCCTTTCGAAGTTAACCATTTTTGAGTCGTATATTTGATACTGGTTCCATTGGAAAGAGGAATGGATTTTTGTACACTTCCCTTTCCATACGATCTACTTCCTATAATGGTAGATTTTTTATAGTTTTCTTGAAAACAAGAAGCTAGTATTTCAGAAGCAGAAGCACTACTTTCATTGATTAAAATTTGAATAGGATACTCCCTTTTTTCTTTGGTTCTTGCTTTTACTTTTTCCATTTCTTTTTTGGTTTCTGTTTGATACAACACTGTGTTTTTTGGAAAAAACAAATCTAATATCTCTCTTGTTTGAGATAAACTTCCCCCAGGATTATTACGAACATCAATGATTAAAGACGTAATGGATTGTTTTTCTAAATCTTTTAATATTTTCAAAAACTGGGAATACGTATTAGAAGAGAACGATTCCATTTGAATATATCCTACGGTATCATCTTCTACTTCAAAAATCGTAGAAGTCACAGACTCTAATTCAATACTCTTACGAGTGATTGTAAATGTTTTCTTTTTTTCAT
>CAMNDO010000086.1 GCA_946535455.1 uncultured Caryophanales bacterium | reverse complement strand
ATACAGGAACATTTTCTAACGTACGAGACATAGCTCCTACTTTATATACTTCTTGTAATACTTCATCATCATTTAATGAGAAATGTTCTTCTGGGGCACTAATTTGTCCTCTTAATTCAGTAGAACCTACTCCTAATCGTAAATCCAAGAAATCTTCTTGATCAATTTCTCTTTCCCAAAGATTTCTTTTCTTTTGATAAATAATGTCTTTGGTTTGTTCCAAAGGTAAATAGTTATCAATTAAGATTTGTCTTTGGATTTTCATTTCGGTTCTGATTTTTTCTTTTTTCTCTTCTAAGTATTCTAAGTATTTTGTTTTTCTTAATTCTTCTCGTTTCTTTCTTTGTTTCTTTTGATATCTTCTAGACAAGGTAGGCCATAAAAGCATTGTACACAACATCGCACTCGCCATTACAAGAGAAGGTAATGCTTGTTTCAAATCTGCTGTTCCTTCCAATACTCCTGATAAAGAATTAAATGCCATTGTCATAGACATCATAGACATTGTAAGCATTGGTCCTACGGTATAAATCATTGGTGTTTTATCTTCTTGTTCTTGTCCAGGAGGAGGATCAATTTGTAAAATCAAATCTTCAATTCCTGTTTTAAAACGAGGTGCACGATAAAAATAGTCATCTTCTTTATAGAATTCGATGGCTTCTTCATCTGGATTATCAAATTCCGTTTGCTTTTGAATCATACTTCCAACTGGTTCAAAAGAATTATTATCAATTTTCAAACAATTTGGAACATTATTTACGATTAAAGTATCTTTCATAACAACAATCTTTAATCCCATGATAAAGATAATATCTCCATACTCTAATTCTTTTGAAGTAATCGACATATTATTGACATAAGTTCCATATTTACTATTTAAATCTTGTACTACCCAAGTTCCCTTACTATAAACGAGTCTTGCTTGTTGGCGAGATACCAATGGGTAATTATAGCAAATTTCACTTCTAGGATCTGTACCAATTAAAATTTCTTTATTATCTGCTACTTTTAATTTAATTGTGTTTTTCTCATTTGATGGAGAACAATACAAAATAACATACTCATTGTCCGTATTAATTTTTAAGAAATATAAGCCATACTCTTTTAAAATCGCTGACTCAATTTCTCTTTCCCCTGACATAATCTTTGTTTCAAAGTCACTCTTAATTTTCCATTTTCCATTATATTCTTCTACGTTAATTAGGTTTCGTGTATTTCCAAAATAATCATCGTCGGTAATCCAGTAATTTCCGGCAATTTTCGTAGGCAAAGAGAAATTATAAATTTTTTTCTTCTTGATCAGTCTAACAATCACAAGAAATCACCCCGTATTATTCTCATTATATATACCTCATTATAACTTTTTTTTCTTCATTTTTCAATATGTTTTTATGATTTTATTTCATAAGAAAAAAGATGCCTTTTTCATCGACATCTTTTCTTTATCCAGTATAACACCTGACGTCATCATAAGTTACTTTCTTATGACTTTTTTATGCCATCCTTTTTGATGACAATTTGGACATCTCATTTTTCTTGTTCTTCCAAAGTGTTGAGCCCATAGTACACTTGGATAGGTTGGAATATATCTATACTTACATTTTGGACATTCATAGTATCCTGCGGTTTGTTCAATACGAATGGCAAATGGAACCATAATCATGAAAGGAATAAATCCAATCAAGATTAGAGTCATTCTCATCCATTCTGCCATTTCTCCCAAACCAGCTATCAAAACAAGTGTAAGGAAGGTAATGCTTGTGATACATCCCATCACTACTTCTAATTGCAGTAAATGCTTATCTTTTGCTTCCTTCATTCTTATGACTTCCAATAATTCCTCTTCCAATACTTTTTCATTGTCTTTCATATCTACTATTTCCCCATTTAATAGATCAGAAATTGTAATATCAAATAGCTTGCAAAGCTCTATCATATTATCGACATCAGGTAGACAAATACCTCTTTCCCATTTTGAAATAGCTCGATCACTAATGTATAGTTTTTCTGCTAATTCATTTTGAGTAAGATTCTCTTCCTTTCTCTTCTCTGCTATAAATTTTCCGATTTTGATTTGATCCATATGGTATCTCCTTTCTAAGAGCAGTTTACTACTTTCATTCTTAAAAATACACAAACTATTGGTTGAGTAAAAAAGTTTTACTTTTGTAAAACCTTTTTCTTTTTTAAAATCTCTTTCGCTTTTAAAACATCACGTTCTGTTAATCCTTCACTAGGATCTGTCCATACCAAATGATCTTCGAAACGATCTAAATCCCACTTCACATCATCTAGTATAACGAAATTATCACATTCATGTTTTTTTAAATAAGATTCAATTTCTAATCCTCGATCTACTTTACTGCTATTACCATTTCTTACAATTTTTTGTGGTGTTTTTCCAATAACTCTTTCTTCTAATCCAAAAAATGATAATGCTTGTAGTAGTTTTTTCATACTAGACTTGGAATGTCTCCACTCCGAACTCACTACTAAATAAGAATCTGTATCTTTTACCAATTCGTATAATTGATAAATACAATTCCAATCAAAATGATGTTCTCCATATGGATCTATATGTTTTCGATTATTATTAAAAGAATCTATGACTCCATTTACATCTAAAAATATAATATTCATACCATCCCTCTTCGTCTTTATTTTATCATAGTTTTCCCCATAAAAAAAGCCTGAATCCAGGCTAAAACACTTCTCCTGTAGGGGCAATTTGTACATGAATATCTCCATTGGTTAATTCAATAAATTCTCTAAATCCTTCTACAAATAACTCATCATCTTGTTTTAAATTTAAGAATTGATTATTCCATGGAGTGATAGGAGTATTTTCCTCAATCCCTTTGGAATAAATTAAACAAGTATTATCATAATTCACATCTTCTTCGTTTTGATATTCTTCCACAAGATCCAAATATTTTCGATATAAAATTTGCGCAATTGCATTATCTCGAGAACTTGTATACAAACGGATATATCGAATATTACCAATTTCTTTGGCCCATTCTCTGGCCATTTCAAAAGTATCTAATAAAATTTGTTCTCCAAATCCATGTAGTCGATATTGTTCTAAAACACCATACCATCCTACCCAAATAGAATCTGTTCCATCTAAATATAATCCTGTAATACCAACAATAACATTTTCTTTATATACCAAATAATATCGAAGATGTTCGTGTTTATCTTCAATCGATTTTTTATATGCATGAAAGGCAATTTCTTTTGGAAAAATTTCTAATTGTACTCTCGTTGCTAAAATCAAATTACTATGATCAATTAATTCATATCTCATATGTTTCACCATCTTTATTATATCATATCTCATACATCTTGATAGGAAGTATTCATAAAGGAAAGTGTATATTCTTGACACTATTTTCCCATTTTAGTCGCAAGCTCTAATGCTAGATAAATAATTTGTTCTTTTTCCGATAATTTTTCATTATTTCCTA
>CAMNDO010000085.1 GCA_946535455.1 uncultured Caryophanales bacterium | reverse complement strand
TTCTCTTTCCCATATCCATCCCTCATTTCCATTATAACACAAAAGAAAAAAAGAAGATTACTCTTCTTTATAATCACATTCAGAACATTTTATTTTGTCATTTTTTTCTGTCAACATCTTTCCACATTCTGGACAATCTTTTCCAATTGGTTTATCCCAATAAGCTGTTTTACATTTTGGATAGTTATTACATCCATAGAAAAGTTTTCCTTTTCTACTTTTTCGTTCAATGATTTTTCCATCACAATTTGGACAATCACAAACTTCTACAACCTTTACTTCTTCTTTTTTAATATATTTACATTCTGGGTAGTTACTACAAGCAACAAACTCTCCAAAACGACCTTTTCGAATCACCAATGGATTTCCACAGTTTGGACACATTTCTCCTGTCTCTTCTGGAGCTTTTTTCTCCATATCGGTAAATGCATCTTTCACTCTTGGTTCAAACAAATCATAAAATTTCTTTAATACTTCATTCCATACTAAATTTCCATCTGCAATTTCATCTAAATCGGTTTCCATATCTCTCGTATAATCCGTATTGATTAAATCACTGAAGAATTCTTGTAGTTTATCCGTTGTTTCCACTCCAATACTTGTCGGATGAAATTTCTTCTCTTCTACGGTAACATAATCTCTAGATTTAATCGTATCAATAATCGTTGCATAAGTAGATGGTCTACCAATTCCTAATTCTTCTAACTCTTTGATTAATTTTGCTTCTGTGTATCTTGCAGGTGGTTGTGTAAAGTGTTGTGTGCATTCTACATTGTTTGTTTTCGCAACTTCTTTTTCCCCAATTTCTGGTAGAATTTTATCTTCACTCGATTCATAATCTTTATATACTTTTAAATATCCTTCAAATAGTAAAACACTACCTGTTGTTTTAAATTTATAATCATGATTATCAAAAACAATTGTCGTTTGATTCACAGTGGCATCTGCCATTAAAGAAGCAAGAGTTCTTTTATAAATCAAACTATATAATTTAAATTCGTCATTGGATAAATATTGTTTTACTTTTGTAGGTTCTCTTAAAACACTCGTTGGACGAATGGCTTCATGGGCATCTTGTACATTTTCTTTTTTCTTTGTCGATTTTACATAACCTTTGTATTCTTTTCCATATGTTTCTTCAATATATTTCATCGCAGGTGCCACAAAGTCATCCGATAAACGAATCGAATCCGTTCTCATATACGTAATTAATCCGACTGTTTCATTTCCTAAATCAATACCTTCATATAGCTTTTGCGCAATGCTCATAGTCTTTCTAGCAGCAAAACCTAATTTCGTAGAAGCTTCTTGTTGTAAGGTAGAAGTAATAAAAGGTAATTTACTCTTTCGCTTCTTTTCTTTTTTCTCAATCGATTCTACGGTATATTCTTCTCCTAATGCTTTTAATACCGCGTTGGCTTCTTCTTCATTATGTAATTCAATATCTTTTGTTTTATATTTAAAAAGTTCTGCTTCATAATCCGAAAACACAGCAATAATCTTCCAGTATTCTTCTGGAGTAAATGCTTCAATTTCTCTTTCTCGATCCACAATTAATTTCAAAGCAACACTTTGTACACGTCCTGCACTTTTTGCTCCTATTTTTCTTTGTAATAATTTACTCAAACGAAATCCAATGATTCGGTCTAAAATTCTTCTCGTTTCTTGACTCTTTACCAAATCATCATTAATCATTGTTGGATGAGAAATCGCATCTAATACTTTATCATGTGTAATTTCATTGAATAATACTCGTTTATAATTCTTATCAGAAATTCCTAATGCATCTTTTAAGTGCCAAGCAATTGCCTCTCCTTCACGGTCAGGATCGCTTGCGAGATATACCATATCACTTTCTTTGACATCTTTTTTTAGTTCTTTAATGACATTGCTTTTTCCTTTAATAGGAATGTAGTTTGGTTTAAACCCATTCTCAACGTCAACTCCTAAACCCAATGGTCCTGATGTCGCCAAATCACGAATATGGCCCTTGGATGACACTACTTTATAATCAGATCCTAAGTATTTCTCAATTGTTTTACTTTTACTAGGACTTTCCACAATTACTAATTTCTTTGCCATGAGATTAGCCTCCTTTCCTATTTATACGCATTTTTTATTTTTTTGTCAATCTTTCTTTTTTCTTTCTAAATACTCCTTTACAGGTCCATAACTTTTTCTATGCTCCTCAAGAATTCCATATTTTGAAATGGCATCTAAGTGTTTTTTGGTAGGATATCCTACATTATGTTTAAAATCATACATGGGATATTTCTCATCTAATTCCATCATCATTCTATCCCTCGTTACTTTTGCCAAAACACTTGCGGCACTAATCGTGATGCTTCTTAAATCCCCTTTAATGATAGGCGTTACTGGAATATCTATATCTAGTTTCATCGCATCACTTAACACATGTTCTGGTTGGATATCGCAGGCACGTATCGCTTTCTTCATCGCTTCTTTACTTGCTTCATAAATATTAATTTCATCAATTCGCTTTTCATCTACAATTCCAATTCCATAACTAATTGCTTGTTTTTTGATTTCTTCGAAAAAATAATCTCTTTTCTTCTCACTTAACTTTTTACTATCCGTTAATCCTTCTAAAGAAAATTTTTCTGGTAAAATACAACAAGCCGCTACTACAGGTCCTACTAAAGGTCCACGTCCTACTTCATCTACTCCACCAATCAAAGTAATTCCCTGTTTTCGTAACTCTTTTTCATATTTCGTCGTATCTCTCATATCTAATAATAATTCTATTTTTTTCAAAATAGACTTATCACTATTATGATTCTCTTCTTTTTTCATTCTTTCCAACTTTTTTAACGATAAAAAGAAAAATCCATTCATTTCTTCTAATTCAGGCAAAGAAGATACTTTTTGAATCTTACAATTTGGAAAAGAAAAATCCACTAAACTTTCCAATTCTACTAAATCTGTTTCTTTCAAAACTCCATAACATACCAAAGCAGCATCTCCTACTACGATATAGTTTTTGGAATCTACAGGAATTTGTTTTAAGATTTCAAAAATTTCTTTTTTCTTCATACTCGTCACCAACTTCATTGTCTATTAATTTTTTTAAAATTGCAAGAAAAAACAATCGATACTTATCGATCCATTGTTATTTTTCCAAATGCATTATTCTTAAAATCATTACAAATGATTTGAGAAACCTTTTCATAATCTGCTACTCCACCTTTGGACAAAGCTCCTCTTTTCTTCGCAATCATTTCATAAGCTTCTATCATGTCTTCCTCTAACGTTTCAATTCCATAACGTTCTTTTAACTTTTCTGGATAGTATTCATACATTTTTTTCAAAATGAAACAAGCAATATCATCTCGATTTACAATTTCTTCTTTAATGGAAGAAAATGCTGCTAAAACATGAGCTTGTTCTTGATTTTCTAATTTTGGCCAAAGAATTCCAGGAGAATCTAATAATTCAATATCTTTATGAATTCGAATCCAAGATAAACTCTTGGTAAATCCTGGA
>CAMNDO010000084.1 GCA_946535455.1 uncultured Caryophanales bacterium | reverse complement strand
TCTTCTTCATCCATATCATAATCTAATTCCACGGATTCAAAAGGAACTTCTTCTTTTACTTCTTTCCATCTTTTATTCATAATCAAACAGGCACTACACCATATAGCACCAATCTTAATCACTTTCATAATGACTCCTTAAGTTTAGTTTTTGAATACAGTCTTCTAACACTTCTAAGAATGTTTGTATTTCTTCTTCTGTTGTCAAATGAGATAAACTAATACGAAGACTATTTTTTGCTAATTCTTGATCTTTCGTAATGGCATATACTGCTTTCGAATAATTCCCGGTTGCACATGCAGTTTGTGTCGAAACATAAATTTCTTTTTCTTCTAACGCATGTAACATCACTTCACTCTTAATCCCATGCAAACTAATATTGACAATATGAGGAAGACAATATGAATTACTATTAATTGTGACATCTAGTTTTTCTAATCCTTCTAGTAATTGACTTTTTCGTTCGGAAACACGATTTAATTTTTCATCGAAATCTTCATAGGCAAGTCTTAAAGCCTTTGCGAAAGAGGCAATGAGTGGTGTTGCCGGTGTTCCACTTCGAAATACCGTAGTACTTTTTCCCCCATGAATTAGTGGATCTATCACAATACTTTCTTTCTTGATGAAGGCTCCTATTCCTTTCATTCCATAAAACTTTTGACAAGAAACACTTGCAAAATCCAAACAACTAAAATCGATTTTTTCTTTTCCAATACTTTGTGTTACATCACTATGAAAGAAAGTCTTTGGATTGGTTCTTACCACTTCAGAGATCTTATTTAAATCTTGTGTAACACCTACTTCACTATTCACAGAAGCAATGGTTACTAAAACGGTATCTTCTCTCATTAAAGAGGATAAATCTTCTAAATCTACCAATCCATTTTCATCTAATTTGACGAAATCTACTTCAAACCCTAATGTTGTTAAATATTGTAAAGGAGCAATCACAGAAGAGTGTTCTAATTCTGTTGTGATAATATGTTTTCCTCTATTTTGATATTTGAAACAAACTCCTTTTATTACCGTATTATTGGCTTCACTTGCTCCGGATGTATAAATCACTTCAGAAGGTTTTACTCCTAAAATATCGGCAATTTGTTTACTACTAGCTTCTATTAATTCTCTTGCTTCTACTCCTAATTTGTGTAAAGAATTGGGATTTCCAATAAACTTTCTACAAACTTTTTGATAAGTATCTAATACTTCTTCATGAACAGGAGTTGTTGCACTATAATCCAAATATATCATAAGCATCCTCTTTCCTTTTTTTATTATAACAAAAATATAAGAAACTCGTATCTTTTTTCAACAAAAAAACACAAATACTTTACTGATTTGTGTTTTGATAATAATCTCTTTCTGAAATCATGATTTCTACTTCTTCCAAATCTTCCTCTGCAAATTCTAATTCTTCTTCGATATAAAATAAGATTTCTTTTAAACTATGACAAGTCTGATAGGGAATATGATATTTTTTTAAAACATCTATTTCATGATTGGTTAATAAAATTCCATTCCCGATATCTTGAAAAGAATTTTTTGTAAAATCCATTTCTTTTAAAGCATCCCAAGGATCTTTATTTACAGGTGTATCCATTATTCTTTAACCTCTTCATAAGTTCTCCATCGGTGTAATTATCACCGACAGATAAGGTAACAACATCACTACTTTTGGTATTAGAATTTACATCAATTTCTAAATCAGGAGTTCCTTTGAATGAAATATTTTTTAATAAAATCATTTCATTTTTCTTTACATTTATTTTTACAGTAATTCTGTCATCCCCAATGGTATATTTTACATTTTCTCCTAAATATTCTAATGTTTCATCTAATCTTTTTTGAATGCGATAAAAGTATTTATCATCGGATGTATATTTGGGAGGTAATACAATGATTTTTGTAATATTCATTTCCGTAATTTTCTTGCCATCCATTGTCGCAATCATTTCTTCATATAAACGAATATCTCCATCAAAGTTCGTTGTCATTTCACATACTACTTGTGATTGTTTGATATTCATAAATAGAAATACAACAATCGCAATCGCGATAAAGGTAATAAAGATTGGAAATTTCATACTTTTTCTTGTATTCATATCGTCACCTCTTGGTTTTATTATATTATATCAGTGGGAAAAAGTCTATGATTCTTCATTCGTTCCTTCCCATTGCCAGTTTCTGATATATGGCATATCAATTCCATATTCTTTAATATATTCTTTATGCTTCATTAACATTTCATTACACCAATTGATTAACACTTGACTAGAATTTTGATAACGTGGAATTTCTTTTAAAATGGATTGTACTAAATGGAAACGATCAATTTTATTTTGAACGCGCATATCAAAAGATGTCGTAATCGTTCCTTCTTCTTGATATCCATGAACATGTAAATTTCTATTTTTTCTTTTATAGGTTAATTGATGAATCAAAGAAGGATACCCGTGGAAGTTAAATATAATAGGTTTATCTGTTGTGAAGATTGCATCAAAGTCTTCATCACTCATACCATGAGGATGGGTTTCTTCTGATTGTAGTCGCATTAAGTCTACTACATTGATAAAACGTATTTTAATACCTTTGATACTTTTTCGTAAAATATCTACGGCAGCTAAAGCTTCTAATGTTGGTGTTTCTCCTGCACAAGCTACAATCACATCAGGATCTCCATTGTCGTTACTCGCAAAATCCCACACACTTAATCCTTTTCGACAATGATCTTTTGCTTGTGTTCTTGTTAACCACTGTGGTCTAGGATGTTTCGAAGCTACAATCACATTAATATAGTTTTTACTACGGATGCAATGGTCAAAACAAGATAGTAAACAATTCGCATCTGGTGGTAAATACATACGCACGACATCTGCTTTCTTTGTAACCAAATGATTTAAAAACCCTGGATCTTGATGAGTATATCCATTATGATCTTGTTGAAAAACATGGCTCGTCAAAACAAAATTCAAAGATGAAATATCTTCTCTCCAAGGAATATCTTGACATACTTTTAACCATTTTGCATGTTGAGAAGCCATAGAATCTACAATTCGAATAAAAGCTTCATAACTATGAATGAATCCATGTCTTCCGGTTAGTAAATATCCTTCTAACATTCCTTCACATAAATGTTCAGAAAGATAAGCATCCATCACTCTTCCATTAGGAGATAAATATTCATCGTTTCGTAACATCTTATAATTCCAAGTTCTTTTTTCTGTTTCAAAAATAGATCCTAATCGATTAGACAATGCTTCATCGGGTCCAAAAATTCTGAAATTTTTATTTTCTTTATTTTGTTTCAAAATATCTCTTACAAATTTTCCCAATTCAATCATATCTTGTGCTTCCATAGAACCTGGTTTTTTCAAATCTAAACAGTATTCTTCCCAAGAAGGAACATTTAATTCTTTACGAAGAAGTCCTCCATTGGCATAGCTGCTAGAACCCATACATTTTGGAATAGAAGGACATAGTTCCTTTAATTCTTTTATGACTTTCCCTTTTGCATCGAATAGGTTTTCTACATGATAACTCTTCA
>CAMNDO010000083.1 GCA_946535455.1 uncultured Caryophanales bacterium | reverse complement strand
CTCTTTTCTTTTTTAGGGTTTTCTTTTGCGTCTTCTTCCATTCTCTCTAACTCTTCTGTTGTATAAAACTTGAATTTTTCCTCTTTATTCTCTTCGTTCATTTTTGTCACCTCAAACGGCTCTATCTTTACTATATGAGTATACCATACTTTTTGATTCTTTAAAATATTTTTTTATTTTCCTCGTTTATGATTTTCTTGTAATGCATAATATTCATTTTGTATCACTTGCATTTTCCTAGTAGCTTCTTTTTGTAATATTTGTAATTTCTTAGACATTTTTTCTAATTGTTGTCTACTTAAATATTCTCGATATTTATTCTTAATTTGAAGACGGAATTTTTCAATTTGATTTAACACTTCCATCGCAACTTCTCCATCTTCATCATCACTTTCAATGAATAATTCTGTTAGATGACTCATCAATTGATCAAATTTCTTATTTACTTTTTTAGACACCATAGGATTTACCATTTTTTTATTCATCACTTCTAAATGAAAAATATCGTTTTCTTCAATCACAATTCCTTTTTTAGAAGTCATTAAAAATCCATGAATATTTTCCCATGTAATATTTAGTTTTTTACTTTTCTTTGGAAATTTAATCTTTTGAACAGAGTACATAAGTCACCTACTTTTCTAATAAATCTTTTCTTTTTTCTTCGGTTATCCTTTGTTTTTCGTTTTGTCGATATTCTTCTATTTTTTGATGGTCCCCTGAAGTTAATACTTCTGGTACTTCCATTCCCATAAATTCACGGGGTTTGGTGTAAGTCGGATAATCTAATAGTCCATCATTAAAGGAATCATTTTGATGAGATTCTTCTGTAATAACACCAGGAAGTAATCTTGTGATAGAATCTACTAATACCATAGCAGGTATTTCTCCTCCTGTTAACACATAGTCTCCAATACTAATTTCTAAATCGACTATACTTTTAATTCTTTCATCAAATCCTTCATAATGACCACAAATGATAATTAAGTGTTCTTCTTTGGATAAATCATAAGCCATTTTTTGTTGATAAGGAGTTCCAGATGGTGTTAATAAAATGACTTTACTGTTTTCTTTTTTTAAATGCATAACAGCGTCATATATTGGTTGTACCATAAGAACCATTCCTCTTCCTCCACCATAAGGGGTATCATCCACTTTATGATGAGGATCTTTGGAATAGTCCCTAAAGTTAATCAAAGAAATCTCTACTTTTTTCTCATCTCTTGCTCTTTTGATGATAGATTCTTCAAAGACCCCTTGAAACATTCCTTCAAATAATGTTAATATATCTATTTTCATAGTACCCCTCATTCCGTAATATCAACTATTAATTCTTCTTTTTCTTTCTCGATTTTTAAAATCTGAGGAGAATTCATAGGAATTAATATTTCCTTCTCAAATTCTACTCTTATGATTTTATTGGTTGGACTTGCCATAAAAATTTCTTTTATTATTCCTTTTTTTCCCTCTTTTGTCAATACAGTATATGTTAAGAGATCTTCATCTAATATTTCATCTTCTGATAACTCTAATGCTTCCTTTTCGACATAAACCTCTTTTTTTAATAAAAATAATACTTCATTGATATTTTGATAATCATTCAAAGTAACCATATCGTACTCTTTATGTACACGATAACTTTTGATTTCATAGGAAATATCCTCTATGATTAATTTCTTACCGATTCCAAATACTTTATCTTTATAAGGAAAATCACTTTTAATTCGAAGTTCTCCTTTAATCCCATGAGTCGAAACGATTTTTCCAATATATACTTTATTCATAAATTCTCTCCAGTTCATATAATAAAATGCTACCTGCTACTCCTACATTTAAACTTTCCGCATTCTCACTCATAGGAATATATAAGTTTTTATCACATACTTCTTGTATTTCCTTTTTAACCCCTTTTCCTTCATTCCCTAAAACCAAACAGAACTTTTGAACTTCTTTTCTTTTTAAAGAACGAACATCGACTCCCTCTTCTACATTGGTTCCATAAATCTTATACTCATTTTCTTTTAAAAATACATAAACCTCCTCAAAGTCTTTTACTTGAAAGGAGATATGAAAATGTAAGCCTTGTGTCGATCGAAGGACCTTAGGGTTATAGAGATCGACTGTATTTTTCGATAATAAAATCGTATCGATTCCAAAAGCTGTTGCGCTACGAATTAATGTTCCTAAGTTTCCAGGATCTTGTATTTCATCTAAATATAATATTTTTTCTCCTAGTACAATCTCTTCTTCTTTTTTCTTACAAACTCCCATAATGGTAGGAGGATTATCAGTTGTGGATAACGTTCTCATCACTTCTTTTGAAACAAGGACGTTCGGTAAGAATAAAGAATCTTCTTCTGTGGTAATGACTTCTTCCAAACAACCTTCTTTTAAGGCTTCTTCTACTAAATGTTTTCCTTCTACTAAGTAAAGTCCTTCTTCATCACGATATTTCTTCATTTGTAGTTTTTTGAAATATTTTACTTTTTCATTTTCTAAACTTGTAATCATTAAAACACCTGCATTTCTTTTCGATATTTTTTATAATCTTTCATATTTTCTTCTACCAAAGACCAAAATCCTTTGGAATGGTCTCCATATATCAAATGAGATAATTCATGAATAATGACATAATCTAAATACTTGGTATCTCTTTTGATTAATTCTAAGTTTAAGGTAATGGTTTTTCGACTCACATTACAAACGCCCCAACGTGTTGTCATTTTTCTGATTTTTAAAGATGGATATGGAATCTTTCTAGAAAAATTTTGATATAAATACTCCAAGCGTTCTCCAAATACTTTTTTAGCTTCTTTTTTATACCACTTCTCGATATCAAAGTTATGAGGTAAATATACTTTGTCTTCTACAAAAGATATGTTCTTTTGATCCAAATAAATGGGAATATACTTTTTTCCTAAATATAAAAATCCTTTATTATTTTCTTGTTTGATATCTTGTATCTCTATCATCTTTCCAATTTTTTCTTCATTTTCCACAATCAAATTGATAATACTTTTATCACTCGTATGAATATTTGCGGTTACAACGACTTGTTTTTCTTTATTCACACGGATATAGGTATTCTTTGTGGTTCTTTTCTTCATAATGATAACATCATACTCTTGGTTTTGATATAAGAACTTCATACTACCACCAGCCTTATTTTACAATAAAATGGAAGAAAAAGAAATAGAATAGAAAATAAAAAATATTCTCATAATACTTTTAGGAGGTACTTATGAATCATTCGATAAAAGATTATATCTTATTTAATTTCCAAGGAGATGACTTTGATACATTAAAAAGAGCACTTGAAGAAGCGGTTTCTTCTCAAGAAGAAACTTTTTTACCAGGACTTGGTATTTTCTTTTCGATTCTATGGGAAAATGGAAATCAAGAGATGAGAAATGAGATGATTGAAGTTATTCGAAAAAGAGTACAAAAAGGACTAGAGGAAAATCTCTAGTCTCTTTTATTTGGTAATTGGTTCATATACCGTTCCTGTAAACCACACTTCTCCGGTTTCTTTATCTCTAATGAAGAATAAATATGGTTGGTCAAAGGTGATATCAATTTCTTCTACAGGAATCGTCCATAAGTATTCGAA
>CAMNDO010000082.1 GCA_946535455.1 uncultured Caryophanales bacterium | reverse complement strand
AGAAATTGGTGTAACATCTGCAGGTGGAGCTACTACAACATTTGGTAATGGTTGTGTATTTTCTAAAGGATCTGCTCCTCCATAGATTTGAGGAGTTGGATTTTCAGGTGCCACATTGACATCTGCAACAACTGGATTTGCTCCTCCATAAATCATTGGTTCTGCAGGTACTACTGGTGCCACTTCCGCTACTGGAGTAGGTTCTACTACTTCTGTAGGCATTGCTGGCATTTCAGGAGTTTCCACTGGTGCCACTTCCATTGGCATTGGTGCAATGTTTTCTACTACAGGAGTAGGTTCTACCGTTGGCATTGGTGCTATTTCTACTGGTTGTACAGGCGTTTCTTCTACTACTGGAGTAGCCATACCCATTGGTGAAGCCATTGGATCTACCACTGGTAAAGCAACATCTTGTACAGGTGCTTCTTCCACAGGCATTGTCACACTTGGATCCATCATTGGAACAGGTTCTGGCATCATTGCAGGAACTGCTTCAGGCATCGCTGGTTGTAATGATGGTTCTGCACTGGCATTCGCATCCATAACAGCTTTCTCTTTCTTTGTTTTTTGCCCTGTTACAATTAGGATAATCAAGGCAATGAATAATAATATAACGCCACCAGTAATAAATAATCCTGGTATCGTTGTAAACCATGATAAATCAAAATTCATTTCACATCTACTCCCTTTATTCTATTTATCTATTAATATGATAACAAAAAATATATTGAATTGCAAATATTTTATTTTGTGTACATTTTTTTACACTGTAAATCTTGTCCAATAATCTTTTTTTGGTGGAAAAGCTTGAAATTCTAAGCGTTCTTTTGTCGTAGGATGCAGAAAAGATAAGTAATAAGAAAATAGGTGAATTTGTATATGATCTTCTACTCCATATCTTTGATCTCCCAACAAATAATGACCTCGTGATGCAAATTGCACTCGTATTTGATGATGTCTTCCTGTATGTAAGGTAATCGATACCAAACTGCAATTTTCTTCTTCATCATACTCTAACACTTCATAAGATAAAGAACAGGGTTTTCCTTCTTTGGAAAGGACACTATTTCCATTTTCTAATCGTAGAATAGAGTCTTCCCAAGTATCTTTCTCTTTTTCCATTTTTCCATGAACAACGGCTAAATATTTTTTCACAACGTCATGTGTTTGAAAACTTTTCGAAAGTCTTTCAGCTGCCTTCGAAGTTTTCGCAAAAACCATAATTCCGGAAACAGGTCGATCCAATCGATGAACAAGCCCTAAATAAACATTCCCTGGTTTGTGATACTTCTCTTTTAAATATTCTTTTACATAATCCACCATAGAAGGATCTTTGGTAGAATCTCCTTGACTCAAAACATTATAAGGCTTAATCGCAACTATAATGTGATTATCTTCATATAAAATACTATCTTCATTCATTTTCTTCCCATCTTCCATAAATACCACAAGGTAATACCAATTCATGATTTTGAATTGGAATTCCAATTTCTCCTGAAGAAACTTCCCCATGATATTTTTCTTTTACAAACAGTTTCAATAAATTTTCTAATACCATAGGAGATAATCCTGTTGTATAAGAATTAATCAAGAAAAACAATGGCTTTTCACTTAAAATTTTTGTGCAAAGCTCTACTAAATCATTCAAATCTTTCTCAATATCCCAAATTTCTCCTTTGGTTCCTCTTCCATAGCTAGGAGGATCCATCACAATGGCATCATAATGATTTCCTCTACGAATTTCTCTTTCTACAAACTTCACAACATCATCTACTAAATAACGAATATGATCCCCTTGCAATCCACTAGAAGAGACGTTTTCTTTACACCAATCTACCATTCCTTTGGAAGAATCTACATGCGTTACATGTGCTCCTGCTTTTAAACAAGCAACCGTAGCTCCTCCCGTATATCCAAATAGATTTAATACTCGAATTTCTCGATGACTGTTTTCAATTTTTTTCATCATCCATTTCCAATTTACAGCTTGTTCTGGAAATAATCCAGTATGCTTAAATCCCATTTGTTTAATATGAAATGTTAAATCTTCATATTGTATTTTCCAAGAGGATGGAGTTTCTTTCAAATTTTCCCAATGTCCTCCCCCACTAGAACTTCTATGATAAATGGCATCAATTCTTCCTTGATATTTTTCTCTTAAATCTCCATGATCCCAAATCACTTGTGGATCTGGTCTTAATAAATAAACATTTCCCCATCTTTCATACTTCTCTTTTCTAGAAGCATCTATTAACTCATAATCTTTCCAGTCACTCGCCAGAATCATTTTATCCCTCCTAATCAAAAAAGCAAAAGATATCTTTTGCTTTAATTCGCTACGGTAAACATCTTTTTATAATCCGTAATTAAAGTATTTCCATTAAATAGAATAATTCTTTCACGATATTCTTCAAAAATAGGATCTTCCTGCATCGAATAATTACATTTGACATCTGCATATTTACTACATTCTTTTAAATTGAGTACTCTCATTCTAAAAACTTTTTCTTCTGTCCTAACATAAGTATTCACAGAATCACCCGCATAACTAAAATCTGTAATACGAGCACCAAAATCTGATTTACTATAAACAACCTGAACACTAGTAATCGCAGCAGGTGTATCTCTCGTTTCTTTCGTTACAACTTCTCCATAAACATTTCCATCTGTTTTTAATACATAATAAAGTCCAATACTACTATTTGCTGTAACAACTTTAATAACATCTTCATCTTTTAATAATAAATCATAAATATGATAATTATTATCCGTTTGAGGAATTTGTGTATAAGGTTCTACATTATTTTGTCCTACTAAATAATAATATCGATTATCAACTGCTTTAATAATAGAATTATCGAAAATAGCTTTTACAATTAATGGTGCTTCTGACATTTTACAGTTTTGCCCATTGGTATATTTTCGATCCAATGAAAGTTCATAAATCACTCCTTTTTGATTAATCAAATGAAGTCCTGTAAAATATCGAATTCTATCATAACTCGTATCTTCTTTATCTGCAGGATAAAAAGAATCACATACAAATTCTCCTCCTACAGAAAAACCAGCATGACGAATATCTCTTGTCACATTTCCATTACAACCACTACAAAATATTATTATAAAGGTGAATAAAAACAAAATTTTTAGAGTCTTTTTCATATCATCCCTACCTCTACTAAAAATATATCATAAATTTAAATGTACAACAACTACTTCTTATCCGTTTTCAATCTTCTTTGAATCATAAAAACCAAATCCATTGGTCCTTCTATTTCTTGTAAAACGATTAAAGCATCTTGCAACTTTACTCTAGAAGAAACTTTTTCTTTTACATTGATTTTTTCCTCTTCATAAGAAAAAGAAACATCTGGATTTGTTTTTTGAAAAGCATAGATTACATCTTCAATATCTCGTAATACATATTCTTTTAAAGGATATTCGTCCATTAAACTAACTCCATAATATCCTCCTACCAAATATCGAAAATGATTTTTTATTTCTTCCATAGATATCACCGACAACATTATTATATCAAAAAATATATTATAAAAATCTTTTTTCTTACAATATTTCACTATCGTCAATAATTTCTTCTTGTACTTTTTCTTCTTTCTCTTCTTCTAACTGCTCTGT
>CAMNDO010000081.1 GCA_946535455.1 uncultured Caryophanales bacterium | reverse complement strand
GTGAATTTATATCCTTCATTTAATTGAATAAAAGCTTTTGGAACATGCATCTTATATCGATGAGGAACCCCGATGACACATGCCTTTTTAATGGCTTTGTTTTCTTCTAATACTTTCTCAATCATTGCAGGATAGACATTAAATCCAGACACAATAATCATTCTTTTTAATCTTTGGGTATAATAAACAATTCCATTCGGTGCGATATAACCAATATCTCCTGTATGTAGCCAAAGTTTTCCATCTTTATGTTTTCTTAAAATTTGATTGGTTTCCTCTTCATTATTCAAATACCCTGTCATTAAAGTCGGTCCATGAACGCAAATTTCTCCCTCATGACCTAGTTTTAATTCTTTTCCTGTTTCAGGGTCACATATCTTATAAGTATTTCCTACCATTGGAATTCCAATACTTCCTGGCTCATTGGTTCCTGGGAACGTATAACAAGTTGCCGCAACAGACTCTGTCATTCCATATCCTTTTAGAATATTGACATTTGCACCATGCTCGTGTAAAAATTCATTAATTCTTTTTTCTTGCGCAACCGATAAATAATCTCCACCAGAAACAATATATTTTAATTGACTCATATCAAGATTTTCGAACTTTTTATTACTCATCATTCCTTCCCATAAAGTCGGAACTCCCAAAATAACATGTGGTTTGTCATTCTTCCAAATTTTATAAAAACGAGTAGCATCATATTCTGGCATTAATATTGTTTCTACTTTTAAACACAAAGGTGTATGAACACAAACTCCTAAACCGAACCCATGAAAAATTGGTAAAATGGTTACAATTTTATCCTTAGGTCTTACATCAATAACATTCACGGCAGATTGTTGTGCTAAGGCATTAAAACTATAATTGGAAATCATAATTCCTTTTGGAGTTCCTGTTGTACCTCCAGAATGTAGAATTAATGCCGTATCTGTTTTTTTGACATTGGCTTCAAAATCTTTGTGATAAGATACTCCCGCTAATAAGAAATCTTTCCAAGTCATATAATCACTATTTCGAATACTTGGTTTTTTCGTGCGAATTCCTCTTGTCAATGTGTATCCAATGCTAAGTCCCAAAGGCATACTTAATTTTGGAGATAATAAAATTGTTTTGTAAACTAATGTCTCCTCAATCGCATCTTTATATTTTTCATAATTAAAATCTACTAAAAATAAGTAACGACTTTTATTTTGTTGGAGATAAAACTTAATTTGTTCTGGACTACTCAGAGGATGAACAATATCCGCAATCGCTCCTATTTTATTACAGGCATAAAAAGCATATAAAGCTTCTGGCATATTTGGTAAACAGATGGTTACAATGTCTCCTTCTTTTACACCAAAACTTCTTAATGCTCTTGCACAAACATTAATATTATCAAATAATTCATGGTAACTAATCCGATTATTAAAATAATTAAACGCAATAAAATCTTTATCGTCCCCTACTTCATCCACTAAGTAGTGATAAACCGATTTATTAGTAAACTTAATACTTCTATCTTTTCTTGAATAATACTCTAACCATGGCTCATTTTCTTTTCTTTTTTTAAATAGTTTTGTCCATATATTTTTAAACAATCTCATGTATAACCCTCCTAGTCATTTTATGCTATTATTCTGCAAAACTAGAACATTGTGACCAATCCAAATCTGCTCCATCAGGATAAGAACGACAACTTTGAAAATTGGTACAAACAATTCCCACTAAAAACTCATTGGAAGATAGCACTTGTTGATTTCTAGCGATTGCTTTCTTCTGTACTCCTCCAGTACATATATGACCTGCATTTTTTGGATCTTTTGCAGAAGCTAAAAAATTTTCTTTCATCAAAACATCTAATGTCACTTCTGTATCCGCAGGATTTTGTAAAAAATAAGATTCTGCAGCCTGAGAAGCACTTTTACTCATGGTATTATAAGCATCTGCTGCTGCAATTTCTTTATATCTAGAATAAGCTCCTATACTAATCGCTGCCAAAACTCCCATAATAACAACAACAGCTAATAATTCCACCATTGAAAATCCCTTATTATTTTTCATATATTTCCTCCTATTTTTATTGTATCTCAAAAACTATTTTCTGTAAAGAAAAGAACAGACTAAATGTCTGTTCTAGCTAGTATTTGAGCAGGTCTTTTTCGAATCGTCATGAAGACAGGAATTAATCCTACTATTAAATTAAATGCATATACAGTAATTGCACATAGAAGTAAGACAACTGGATTAATCACAATCATATCTTTTAAATATGAAATCTTAGATAAGATATTCATAATATAAGCTGATAATAAAATACCAGGGATTGAAGCTACTGTCGTAATCGCAATAATTTCTCCAATAAACATAATATAAATATCTTTTTTCTTTACCCCAATTGCTCGATAAATTCCTACTTCTTTAATTCTAGATAAGAAAGAAGATCGAATCATAAGCAATACTTCAATTAAAGAAATTCCTAGTATAATTCCTGCCGTAATAATAGAACTAGTTCTAGATTGTTTTTGTTCTTTTAAATAGTTTTCTTTCGATACTTGGTAACTATCTTTGATTAACAATCCTTTTTCTAATCCCAATTGTAATGTTTTCTCTTTATCGTTAGAATAAACGGATAAATCAGAAGAAGAAGAAAGTACTTTTCTTTTTATCATATTGGAATTTACCAAATAAGTATCATAGTTTTCTTTCGTAGTATAGTATCCAACAACAACTAGTTTTCTCTTTGAAATCATACGATTGGTTTCTTTATTTAATTTAAAAGTTTCTTTTAATGAAAGAGGTATTACAGTTTCAAAATCATTTTCAGGCCATCTTCCTTCTTTCAATGTTACTTGATCTTGATACAAGTGATAATCATCTACTTCATACGTTGGACTCTCTTCTCGGAAAGATGCCATCATAAAAGAATCTTCATTTCCACTTTTGGTATGATACAAAAGATTCATAAACGTAGATGGTTTGACATAAATAGATGGACTTTTTGATTTCACAATTCCAACAATGGTAAATTCTCCCATACGATCAATTTTTACTTTTCTTTCTAAAAACTGATCTTCTTTTAAAATACCAATCATTTTCGTAACGTCTCTATTTAATACATTTTCAACTACCAATTCATCTATTACTATTTCTTTTTCATTTTCAGGAAGTCTACCTTGTTTTAACATTTTCTCATTGATTAGAGAAGTACTTGCCAAACTACCACTCATTGATGTTTGTTGATTGATTTCTTGATAAAAATCTTGGAATTCAATAAACATCGTAACCACTGAATTTCCTGGAAGAATATATTCTGCTCCTAAACTATTTTCATAAGATGTAAAATCATCATATGAAACTTTTTTTGCCGTAATGGTCAAGTACTCACGATTCACAGTTACAAATTTCTTATCATCAACTTTTAAAGAAGAAGCAATGCTACTCATGGAATATAATACAAAAATTCCAGATAAGAAGAATCCAATTAACAAGATTTTCTTTAAAACAGAATAAGAAAATACTTTTTGAAATCCATTTGTAATAAACGTAATTGGATTAAATATAGAAGAATATTTTAGTTTTTTTGGATTATTGATAATCTCTGCAAAATCAAATTCATATTTTTCAATTTCTTCTTTTGAAATATTTTTATAGTGATCATCAATTAC
>CAMNDO010000080.1 GCA_946535455.1 uncultured Caryophanales bacterium | reverse complement strand
GAAGAAATTCAAAAGGAGTTTACAGGAGTTATTTATGAATACAATCAATAAAAAAGCTTATGTGTATCAAATGAAACTTCTTCCAGCAAATTTATTGAGTATCATTATTTTTATACTATTATGTATTCCTACCTATATCCTTTTTCCAGAAGGTTTTTCGGATAGAAATCCAGGACTTTTCTTATTGATGTTATTAGGATATATGCTATTACATGAATTTTTACACGGAATAGGGTATTGGCTAGGAGGAGTAAAACGAAAGAATATTCAATATGGAATATGTTTGGAAAAAGGAATTTTCTATGCAATGGCATATGAAGAATTATCAAAAAAAAGCATCTTAATTTCATTACAAATGCCTTTTATGGTAATTGGAGTTATCACTTATGTTTTCTCCATTATCTTCCATTTACCAGTTCTTGCATATTTATCTGTTTTTAATCTAATGGGAGCTAGTATGGATTTAGTAATGTTTTTCTATCTTTTAAGAATCAAAGATGTGACATATTCAGAGTCAGGACAACCAGATCAATTTGTATTAATTACTTCAGAAGACTTGGAAAAAAGAAAAAGTACTTTTTTAAAAATCGTAAATACAAAATCCTATCATAAAAAAGACTATGAATTTTCTATTCCTAAAAAAATTCAAATTTCAAAAGCATCTTTTGGAATTCTACTATTTTTAATCATACTATGTATTTTATTTCAATTGTTTTAGTTGACGTTAACAAAAGAATCTTTTCGATAAGAAAAGATTTTTTTATGATATGATGAAATAGGTGATAGTATGGCAATTCCTAAAAAAGAAGAAATCAAAGAACAAAGAATTTTTGAAAAAGTAAATTCTTTATTAGAAACAACCTATCAAGAACTAGGAAAAGAAGTATCTCATCATGAGGAAAACTTATTAGAGTTTAAAAAAATGATGTGGGAAAATGCCAGTAGTTTTGATGAAGGAGAAGAAAAACAAGCAATGCTTGCGACAGATCAAGAAGTAAGAAAACAAAAAGAAAAGGAAGCTTATTTTCAAAAATTAACATTAATGAGAAAAAAACCATATTTCGCAAGTATTGTATTTGAAGATGAAGAAAAGAAACTTTATAATATTTATTTATCAATTAGTTATTTAAAAGATCAAAAGTATAATAATATTTTATATGATTGGAGAAGTCCTATTTGTAGTTTGTTTTATGATTATGAAACAGGGCCTTGTTCTTATATGGCTCCTATGGGAGAAGTCAAAGGAGAATTAAAACGAAAAAGACAATACAAAATAGAAGAAGGAAAACTAATTGGTATTTTCGATAATTCCTTAAATATCAACGATGAAGTCCTACAACAAGTATTAGTAGAAGAATCTACGGATAAGATGAAGGAAGTTGTCAATACCATCCAAAAAGAGCAAAATCAAGTCATTCGTAATTTAGAAAATAATCATATTATTGTACAAGGAATTGCAGGAAGTGGAAAAACGACAGTTGCACTTCATAGAATTGCCTTTTTGTTATATCAATTAAAAAACTTACGAAGTGATGATATTATCATTTTTTCTCCGAACCAAATCTTTACCGATTATATTTCTGAAGTATTACCTTCTTTAGGAGAAGCGAATACTTTACAAACCACTTTTTCGGATTATTTAACATTCTTACTAAAAGAATACAAAGAAATAGAAACGTTTCCTAGTTTTATCGCGAGATACTATAGTGGAAAAGAAATGGATGAAGAATTAGTAGAATATAAACAAAGTGATCATATAATTGATGATATGGATGCTTACTTAGATTCTATTTTAGAAGAAGCACATTTCACAACATCCATTCGAGTGGAAAAATATCATGCGGATGTGGGAGAGTTAAATGATCTATTACAAAGCAGATTTGAAAAATTTCCATTGATGAACCGAGTAGAGGAAATTGCGAAAAAACTATCTTATCAGAATTATAAAGGTACGATGAAAAAGTATAGTACCTATTTAAAATTGTTATATGAAAGTGCTTCTTTCGAAAGAGATTATCGAAAGATTTATGCGAACTTTTTTCAAAGTGAATATACAAGAATTTATCAAGATGAAGATAGTATGAAGAAATTGATTTCTAGTAAAATGTTATCTTATGAAGATGCACTATGTATGGCATATATCAAAGGAAGACTAGAAGGATTTTATTATGAAGGAAATATCAAACAAGTTGTAGTAGATGAAGCACAAGATTATAATCGATTACAATATATTATTTTAGAAAATATTTTTCAAAAAGCGGATTTTACCATCTTAGGAGATATTCATCAAAATATGAATCCTTATTACCATTATGATTCTTTAGAAGAATTAAAACATATTTTTCGAAAAAACACTTGTTATATTGAACTCAATAAAACATATCGTTCTTCTAAAGAAATCATTGAGTATACCAATAAGATTTTACATTTAAAACATGTAAATGCGATTCGTGATGAAGTCGGAAAACCTGTTGTAATTCGAAAAAATATAAAGCAAGTAAAAGAACAGTTATTAAAAGATATTCAAACATTAAAGCAAGAACATTCTAGTCTAGCCATCATTACAAAAGATGTAAAAACAGGAGAATTCCTATATGAACTTTTAAAAGAAGATATTCCCATTTCCTTATTAGAAGAATCTAGTAAAGTCATTCAAAAAGACTTAGTCATTTTACCAGCTTATCTTGCGAAAGGATTAGAATTTGATAGTGTCATTGTTTATAATGACCGAGAAAACTCTTATAAGAATAAAGAAAGAAATTTATTATATGTTGCTTGTACAAGAGCAGGACAAGAATTATATATTTATAATTAAGAAAAATTTTGAAATACTTTTCGCATGAGATAAAATGTCGTCACAAAAATATGACAGGCTGTCGATAATAGATAACTCCATATTCCAATCGAGAATTGAGAAAAGAGGATAAAGGATAGAATCCTAACAATCGTTCCTATTAGAACAGAAATCAAGATATCGTTACTCTTTCCTAAGGAATCTAAACTCGTAGACAAGATGGATTGAATATATTGAAAAATGGTAAATAGCGATAAGAAACGAAGATATGAGATTCCTTGATTGGTTTGATAGAGAAAAGATAAAATGAAATGAGGAAAAAGAAGAAAACATAAAGTAAAAATAATTCCAATCACAAAAGAAAGAACAAGCGTAAGCTTGATTTTTCTTTGAATGGAAATAGTATGATTCAAAGAAGATTCTTTGGAAAGAATTGGAAATATTGCTTGTGCGATTGCAGAAGTAAAAAAAGAAGGAAGCAATAAAATAGGTAAAACATATCCTGTAATAATTCCATATTCTGTAGTGATATAAGATATGGAATATCCAGAAGAAGTTAAAAAATAGGTTAATAATATAGGTTCTAAAAAATAACCTAAACTTCCAATGAAACGACTACCTGTATTGGGAAGACTAATTTGGAAACTATCTTTAACATTTTCCCAATTCCATTTGAAGTCTTTCTTTCGAATGGAAATATTTTTTGGTAAGAAAAGGAATAATATCAAAAAAGAAATACATTCACTCACAATATTCGTTAAAATTAAAAATGTGATAATCATAGAAGAAGAGTACTCTAAAAACATTGGTAATAGAAATAGATAAATGAACATACGAACCAAATCTTCTGTAACATGAGAAACAACATGT
>CAMNDO010000079.1 GCA_946535455.1 uncultured Caryophanales bacterium | reverse complement strand
TTTCTCTTGCCCCTTTGATTTTTAAACTCTTTTTAATCCCTTTTCTTCTTATTTTAGGAACGTCAATACATAATTTTCCACTTAAATACTTTCCTGTGATACTATTTTCGTTCTTCATGACTTCTTTCGGAGTTCCTGCTGCAACGACTTCTCCACCGGCATCCCCTGCACCTGGTCCAATATCCACTAGGTAGTCAGAAGCAATCATCGTATCTGTATCATGTTCTACCACAATCAAAGTATTTCCCAAATCTCTCATTTCCATCAAAGAATGAATCAATCTTTCATTATCTCTTTGATGAAGTCCGATACTTGGTTCATCTAATACATACAAAACTCCTGTTAAATGAGATCCGATTTGTGTTGCCAATCGAATTCTTTGTGCTTCTCCTCCAGATAATGTTCCAGCACTTCTAGAAAGTGTTAAGTACTCTAATCCTACATTCGATAAAAAATGAAGTCTATCTTGTATTTCTTTGATGACTAATCTTGCAATTTCTTGCTTTTCTTTGGATAGTTTTAAATTTTCAAAGAAAGGAATTAAATCCTTAATCGACATTTCTGTTACTTGATGAATATTCTTATCTCCTAGTTTTACTTGTAATACATCATCATTTAATCTAGCTCCATGACAAGTATCACAAGTATGTTCTACCATATAATGTTCTAACCATTCACGTATCCAAGTAGAAGAAGTTTCCATATAACGTCTTTCTAAATTATTAATAATTCCTTCATAATAATCTTTTTTATGATATTGGTTTCCACTTCTAGAGGAAAAATCAAATGTAATCATTTCATCGGAACCATATAAAATATACTCTTTTTCTTTTCTTTTTAATTTTTTCCAAGGAACATTCATTTTAATCTTATAGTGTTTGCATAAACATTCTAGTCTTTGATAATCCATTCCTTCCGGATCATCCGTTAGTGTTTTAATACAACCTTCTGCAATCGATTTTTCTCTTTCTGGAATGAGTAAGTCTTCATCAACTTGTAAATTCATTCCTAATCCCTTACACTCAGGACACGCTCCATAAGGAGCATTAAAACTAAACATTCTTGGTTCTAATTCTGGTAAAGAAAATTCACAATGTGGACAAGCAAATTGTTCTGAAAAAACGATTTCTTTCTTCTCATCTCCTAGTAGTTGAATCACTACTTTTCCTCCAGAAAGTTTTGTTGCTTGTTCAATGGCTTCGAATAAACGACTTCTTGATTCCTCTTTCAAAGCAATTCGGTCAATGACCACATCAATTTTATCTTTTTTGTTTTTTTCTAAAGTAATGTCTTCGCTTAAATCCAACATTTCCCCGTTCACGCGAACACGAATATAACCATCTTTTCTTAATTTATCCAAGGTATCTTTATGGGTTCCTTTTTCTCCATGGACTACAGGAGATAAGATGACCATCTTCGTTCCTTCTGGATATTCCATCATTTTATTGGTCATTTCTTCTACACTTTGAGAAGTGATAGGAATGTTGTGATTTGGACAGTAAGGGACTCCTACACGAGCAAATACTAATCTTAAATAATCATAAATTTCTGTTACCGTTCCTACCGTAGATCTTGGATTGTTATTGGTTGTTTTTTGATCGATGGATATTGCTGGAGATAATCCTTCAATGGAATCTACGTCTGGTTTTTCACTACCTCCTAAGAATTGTCTTGCATAAGCAGATAAACTTTCTACATATCTTCTTTGCCCTTCTGCATAAATTGTATCAAATGCTAAAGAAGATTTACCACTTCCTGATAAACCTGTCATAACAATTAACTTATTTTTTGGTAGTTCTATATCAATATTCTTTAAGTTGTTTTCTCTTGCACCTTTCACAATAATTTTATCCATCGAAATCACCTGTCTCATATTATATCACAATTTCCACAATTTATAACGTTCAAATAAAAAAATCCACAATTTCTGTGGATTTATTCACTTTTCATTTCGAATAAAATGTCACGTAACTCCATAGCACGTTCAAAATCTAAGTTTTTCGCAGCTTCTCTCATTTCTTGTTCAATCAAATCCATTGTCTTAGCCATTTCTTTCTTAGACATTTTCTTTTCTTTATGATCTTCTGTCGTATTAGAAATGACATCTCGAATTTCTTTCTCAATGGTCTTTGGAACAATACCATGCTCCTCATTAAATTTCTCTTGAATACGACGACGTCTTGCGGTCTCATCGATGGCTTCTTTCATAGAGTCTGTTATTTTATCTCCATACATGATAACATGACCATTTGCGTTTCTTGCGCATCGTCCAATCGTTTGAATTAAACTACGACTGCTTCGTAAGAACCCTTCTTTATCCGCATCTAATATCGCAATCAAGGAAACTTCTGGAATATCCAGTCCCTCTCTTAAAAGGTTAATTCCTACTAAAACATCATATTTTCCTTGTCTTACATCATGAATAATCTGCATTCTTTCTAATGTTTTTACTTCGGTATGTAAGTAGGCTACTTTGATATCTAACTCTTTCAAGTAATTGGTTAATTCTTCTGCCATTCGAATGGTTAATGTCGTGATAAGAGTTCTTTCCTTTCTCTGAATTCTCTCATGAATTTCTCCTACCAAATCATCAATTTGTCCTTCGGTTTTTCTCACTTCAATCGTAGGATCTAATAATCCTGTTGGTCGAATAATTTGTTCTACAAATTCTCCATGTGTGTGTTCTAATTCTAAATCTCCAGGGGTTGCGGATACATAGATCACTTGATTGATTTTTTTCTCAAACTCATCATACTGTAATGGTCGATTATCTAGTGCACTAGGAAGACGAAATCCATAATCGACTAGATTTTGTTTTCTAGAACGATCTCCGTTATACATTCCTCTCACTTGTGGAAGCGTTACATGGGATTCATCTACTACTAATAAGTAATCCTCTGGGAAGAAGTCCATTAATGTTGTTGGGGTTTCTCCTGGACGCCTTCCTGCCATTGGAGCCGAATAATTCTCAATTCCGGAACAAAAACCAGTCTCTTCTAACATTTCTAAATCATAATTGGTTCTTTGTTCTAATCTCTCTGCCGCAAGAAGCTTATTATTTTCTTTTAATTCTTGTAGTCTCTCTTTTAATTCTTTTCGAATTCTCTCAATCGCAAGAAGTAATTTCTCATCTCCAATGACGAAATGACTTGCGGGAAAGATACTCACATTTTTTAAATTTTCTGTCACAACTCCTGTTAAAATATCGATCTCTGAAATACGATCAATCTCATCATCAAAGAACTCAATACGGTATCCCGATGACTTTTGATTGGCTGGAATTATTTCTAATACATCTCCTCTAACACGGAAAGTTCCTCTTTTAAAATCTAAATTATTTCTCTCATAAAGCATATCCACAAGTTTGGTTAAAACTTCATTTCGATCAATTTTTTCTCCCACTGTTAGTGTAAGCATTTTATCTTTATATTCTTCTACTTCTCCAATTCCATAAATACAAGATACACTAGCTACTACAATGACATCTCTTCTAGAGATTAATGCAGAAGTAGCTGCATGACGCAACTCATCAATTTCATCGTTAATAGAAGAATCTTTTTCAATATAAGTATCGGTAGATGGTACATAAGCTTCTGGTTGATAGTAATCATAGTATGAGACGAAATACTCTACTCGGTTATTAGGAAACAATTCTTTTAATTCAGAATATAATTGTCCTGCCAAAGTCTTATTATGTGCTAATACTAAAGTTGGTTTTTTTACTTTTTGAATCACATTCGCAATCGTAAATGATTTTCCGGTTCCTGTCGC
>CAMNDO010000078.1 GCA_946535455.1 uncultured Caryophanales bacterium | reverse complement strand
ATTTCCAATCATACGAATATACTGATCATATAAACTTTGTTTTCGAAACTTAATTTCCCCTTCTTCTAATGTCCATTGTTCTTGATTGAAAACTAAGAATTCTAATACTTGATTACTCACTGTAAATGTTTTCTCAATTTGTACTTTATCTTCTAAAAGAGTTTGTTTGATGGATTGAAACTCTTTTCTCATATCATCACTCAGTAAAGAATCCAAATATATTTTTCGAAGAGAGGGATCTTCTATTTTCTGATTTCCATAATGGATAATAGAACTTTCTTCTAATCGTTCTAATAAGGAATCCGTATTCTTCGTAAAAGCATCTTTTTGTTTTTCTACATAGGATAAAGACTCTTCAAATAAAGGCCCATCTTTTTCATAATTCTCATAAGATAAAATTTTACTTAGTTTTTTATCTTTTGTCATCGTAATAGTTTCTTGTAGTAAAACTGCAGTATCATCTAAATAAGATTTTACTGTTTTTTCTACCAATGCATAGTTTCCTCTTGTCTTCATCTTACGATTATATCGATCTTTCGATAAATCCATATTCGTTAATACAATGACTTCTTTTTTTAATTCATTTAACATCGTTGCATCTCGAATAACAATGTAACCTATGAACAAGAAAATATCTAATACAATGAATAAGCAAATGAAAAAGAATTTTGCTCTTTTGGTCATATTATCACCTTCATACTTTTTTGAATCTTATCCTGTGCTTCTTTTGGAAATAAGAATGTTCCAAATTCCATGATAGAAGTTATAGAAGAATCTTCTTTGAAAAAACCATAAAACTTTTGATAATCATAGTAAATGGGAAAATTCTCTGATAAAAGAAAATAATCTTCTGTTTCAAAATAAATATCTTCTTCGATCTCTTTTATTTGAAAGTCTACTTTATTATGATAAAAAGCGTCTTCCAATAAACGAATTTGTAAAAATATACCATAAGGTTTTGAAATCACTAACACTTGGTATAATCCTTTGAACGAAAGACACTTTTGTATTTTTTTTAAAATAGATTTTATTTCTTGATTGGTATCCCATAAAACAACATCATAATCCGTCTCATTCTTCTTTTGTATTTTCATATCCTCACCTAATATAGGATATGAGAAAGACTAAATTACGTCTTCACTCACTAAAGATTCGATTTTGGCTAATAGTTCTTTTACTCCTAATTTGGTTATACTAGAGAAAACCACTAAGTCATCTCCTACTACCAAATCCATCGTATCTAAAACCATTTTTAAATTCTTTTGTTTTTTACTTCCTCCTACTTTATCGGCTTTTGTCGCAACTACTGTAACAGGAAGATTATAGTATTTTAAAAAGTTATACATCAATAAATCATCTTCCGTTGGTTTATGACGAAAATCTACTAACATAAACACTCTCTTTAAAGCGGTTCTTTTTTCTAAATATTCTTCAATCATCATTCCAAATTTTGCTTGTGTTTTTTTATCCACAGAAGCATATCCATATCCAGGAACATCAATTAAATAGAAAGAATCATTAATTCCATAAAAGTTTAATGTTTGTGTTTTACCAGGTTTAGAGGAAGTATAAGCTAAGTTTTTTCTTCCTAATAAGGCATTAATAAAACTACTTTTTCCTACATTACTTCTTCCAACTAATAAAAATTCTGGTTTCCCATCATCTGGATATTGACTTCTTCGTGTCGCAATAATGTCCAAATTGGCATCTTTAATGATCATTTTCTTTCCCCTCACTTATTTTTTTCAAATATGCAGCACAAGCTTCGTCTAAGTCTTTGACAATTTCTAGTGCTTCATCTAATGTTTTCGTTTTCACTCCCGCAGCATATTTATGTCCTCCTCCATGATGTTTTTCCGCTACTTTATTGACTTCTGGTCCACGAGAACGAATGGAAACTCTTACTTGATGATTTTTTTTATCTTCCGAAACCGTAGCCCATACCAAAAGTTCTTTAATGTAGTTATAATGATTAATCATATTGGCAGCTGCGGCACTATCGACCCCTAATTGCTTGGTAGTTTCATTGGTTACCACAATATATCCACAACCATTTTGACTCACTTGCATATTCGAAGAAATATATCCTTCTAATCGTACTTCTGTCAAAGGACGGAAATATAATTTTTGATAGCATTCTGTTAATGAGAAAGGATATTTCTTTAAATAGTAAGAAACGAATTCAAATGTTTTTGGAGAACAATTTTGAAATAAGAAACGATTGGAATCCGATACCAACCCCATGTATAATAATGCGGCAATATCCGAATTACATTCTAATTTTGTATCTTTAATCAATTGCATAATCATTTCACAAGTGGATGTTTTTTCTTCATCAATCCACTCAATATCACAGAATTTTTCTACAAATGGATGATGATCAATCTTAATGGATTCCGCATAATCATGTACTTTAGCAGAATCAATGCGCTGCATATCTGGAACATCACACACAATTAATAAGGCATTGTCTATTTTTTGTATTTTATCTAGTTTTCCAATGGCAGTAAACTTTGTACTTCCTTTCCCTATCGCATATACATTTTTCTTAGGATAGTTTAGACGAATTACATCTCTTAACGCCAATTGACTACATAAGGCATCTGGATCCACTCCAATATGTCTTACAATGACAATGTCATTATATTTTTCTATTTTTTTAATAATCTCCTCAAACATTATTATCCCCCTACCCATTCATCAATCGCATAGTCTCCCGTGCAATCATTAACTCTTCATTGGTTGGTACTACATAGACATCTATAGCAGAATCCTCTGTACTAATTTTTTGGAATTCTCCTTGTACTTGATTTTTATCTAAGTCAATTTGTACTCCCAAACACGATAATTTTTCACAGATTTCTCTTCGAATGGTTATATTATTTTCTCCAATTCCTGCGGTAAATACCAAAGCATCGCATCCTCCTAATAATACATAGTATTGTGCAATGTAATCTACCACACGTCTTACATATTTATTTTTTGCGAAAAGTGCTTTTTCGTTTCCTTCTTCAGAAGCTTTTACTAAATCTCTCATATCACTACTAGTTTCACTGAGAGCTAAAATTCCACTTTTCTTATTTAAATCATCAATGACTTCCGCAACATTCTTTCCTTCTTTTTCCATAATATAAGGAATAATAGAAGGATCCATATCTCCACTTCTAGTTCCCATAATAATACCTGATAATGGGGTAAATCCCATCGAGGTATCCACACATTTTCCATCTTGAATGGCAGTTATACTTCCACCATTTCCTAAATGACAACTAATCATTTTAAAAGTATCTTTTTTCAAAACATCTTTCATGGTTTCGGTAACATAGCGATGACTCGTACCATGGAATCCATATTTACGAACTCCATAATCTTGATACCAATGAGAAGGAACAGCATATAAATAAGATTCTTCTGGCATCGTTTGATGAAAGGAAGTATCAAATACCGCTGTCATAAACACTTTGGATAAGACATTTCGAAAAGCACGAATTCCTAAAACAGCTCCTGGATTATGTAATGGTGCATATTCTTCAAAGGATTCAATATCTTCTATAACAGAATCCGTAATTACTACACTTTCTTTATATTGATCAATTCCTTGTACAACTCTGTTTCCTACTCCTTTTATTTCATAAAATGAGGCGATGATATTTAAAGAAAGTAATTTATCCATCAAAATTTGAACCGCATCTGTATGATCTTTGATTTCTATTTCTTCTTTAATTTCTTCCCCATTGAATTTGATTTTGTACTGACTACCATCAATTCCAATGCGTTCAAAAATTCCAGATGCAATGACAGACTCATCATCCATTTCAAA
>CAMNDO010000077.1 GCA_946535455.1 uncultured Caryophanales bacterium | reverse complement strand
GATGTCATTGGAAATTACCATCCTCATGGAGATACCTCTATCTATGATGCTATGGTTCGTATGAGTCAACCATGGAAGACACGTCTTCCATATATTGACATGCATGGAAATAATGGATCTATCGATGGAGATAGTCCAGCGGCTTATCGTTATACCGAAGCAAGACTTTCTAAAATTAGTAATGAAATGTTACGAGATATCGAAAAAGATACTGTGGAGTTTGCGCCAAACTTTGATGATACTACAATAGAACCAACTGTTTTGCCTGCTCGTTTTCCAGCATTACTAGTGTATGGAGCACAAGGAATTTCTGCGGGATATGCGACCAATATTCCTCCTCATAATTTAGGAGAAGTGATTGATGCTACGATTCACAGAATTGATAATCCCAATTGTCAATTAGATACTTTAATGAAATATGTAAAAGGACCTGATTTTCCAACTGGTGGAATTGTAGAAGGTTTCGATGGAATTCGAGAAGCTTATGAGACAGGAAAAGGAAGAATTATCATCAAAAGTCGTTATACGATAGAAAAAGATAAAAATGGTCCTAAAATTGTTATTACGGAAATTCCTTTTGAAGTCAATAAAGCATTAATGGTTAAGAAAATGGATGATATCCGTATGGATAAAAAAGTAGATGGGATTCTCGAAGTAAGAGATGAGTCTGCTGCAGATATACGAATTGTCATTGATTTGAAAAAGACTGCTAATGTGGATTTGATTGTCAATTATTTATTAAAAAATACAGACATGCAAATTAGTTATCACTTTAATATGGTTTCCATTGTTAATCGTAGACCGAAACTATTAGGGTTAAAAGAATCATTAGATGCTTTTATTGCTCATCAAAAAGAAGTGGTAAGAAGACGTACGGAATTTGATTTAGCACATGCAAAAGCACGTTATCATATCGTAGAAGGATTAATTAAATGTATTTCTATTTTAGATGAAGTAATTCGTGTGATTCGTGCAAGTAAAAATAAAGCGGATGCGAAAGAAAATTTAGTGAAAGAATTTGAGTTTTCTGAAGAACAAGCAGAAGCGATTGTAACATTGCAACTTTATCGATTAACCAATACCGATGTTGTGGCTTTAGAAAATGAAAAAGAAAACTTAGATAAAATTATTAAAGGATTAACCTCTATTTTAGGTAGTGAAGAAGTTTTAAAATCGGTTATGAAGAAAGATTTACGTGCTGTAAGAGATGAGTATGCTTCAACAAGACTTACCGATATTAATGCAGAAATCACTGAAATTAAAATTGATGAAGCTGCCATGATTCCAAAAGAAGAAGTGGTAGTGGTTGTAACAAAAGATGGTTATATTAAAAGAACCTCTACTAGAAGTTTTTCCTCTTCTAATATGGAAGACTTGGTTTTAAAAGAAAATGATTATATGATTGGACTATATGAAATGAATACACTAGATACCGTGTTAATATTTACTTCGGGTGGAAATTATCTTCATATCCCCGTTCATATGATTCCTGATTTGAAATGGCGTGATATGCCAAAACATGTTAGTAATTTAATTGAAGTGCCAGGAGAAGAAGTAGTAATTGGTGCAATTCCTGCTTATGATTTCTCTAGTGATAAAAATGTCATTATCACAACTCGTGATGGAATGATTAAGCGTTCTAGTTTAAAAGACTTCAAATTACAGCGCTATAGTAAGGCAACTAGTTGTATGAAGATTAAAGAAAATGATGAAGTCATCAGTGTATTATTAGAAAACTATCCTTGTGTTTTCCTAACAACCAACACTGGTTATGGATTAAGTTTCCAAACCAATGAAATTCCTTTGGTAGGGGTGAAAGCATCTGGTGTCAAAGCGATGAAATTAAAAGAAGATTATTTGGTATCTGTCAACAATTTCTCTTATGATGCTCATGAATTCTTATCGGTTGTTACGAATAAAGGAACTGGAAAACGAGTACGTTTAACAGAATTTGAATTATCCACTAGAACACGTAGAGGAATCCAAGTATTACGAGAAGTAAAATCCAATCCATACCAAGTATTAAAAACATTTACAGAAGAATCAAAATACCAAATTGGATTAAAGAATGGCGAAATTGTAACAGTCAAACTAACAGAATTACCAATTGCGGATCGTTACTCTACAGGTAGTCAAATTTCTAAGAAAGCGATTACCGATGCCTTCTTAGTACCTATGATGGAAAAAGAGAAAAAAGAAGAAAAGAAAGTAGAGGAAGAGCCGGTAGAAGTAAAGAAAGAACGAGTTTCTCTACAAGAAATTGATGATCGATTAATGACCATAGATGATTTTCTAAAAGAAGAATAATTTCTTCTTTTTCTTTATATACTAAAATAGGTGAGAATATGAGTAAAGAAACCTTTAAAGAGTTTGCAAGACGTCATCCAGAACTTGCGAAAACTGTCGTAAATGGAGGAGCCTCTTGGCAACAACTCTATGAAATTTATGAAATATATGGAGGAGAACATCGTGTTTGGAATTCTTATTTTTCTACTAGTTCTTCCTTGGACTCCATTGCCACTTCTGCTTCTACTTTCAAAGATTTTTTAGGAAGTTTTAAAAATTTAGATATGGATTCTGTACAACAAGGCATTCAAAATATACAAAAGACAATTGGACTTTTACAAGATATTGGTTTTACGAAAAAAAATGAATATGAACCAAGCCCCATCTATAAGAGGTTTGAAGATTCATGAATATAGAAACGATTTACCTCATTCAAAATAATCCTTATTACAAACAATTTCTAAGAGAGGAATCTCATCACTATCAAATGTTATATCGGGATGATTCTTATTTAAAAGAATTAGATGATTTGGTAAAGAAAAAATATGGATTACGTTTTACGGACAAGTTAGAAAAAATTCGTCAAAATATGAATACGATATCTACTTTTATGCGTTTGATGGAATAAAGTATGATACAATAGATTCATGAATGAATTGATGGAAAAAGTAGACAATTTGATTCTTTCGTTAGAAGAGACAGAGGAAGTTCAAAAATATAAAGAATTACAAGAAAAAATAATGAAAGAAAAAGAACTTTTGGATGATTTAGAAAAGTATCAACAAAATCCTGATGGGGAATTAAAAAAGAAGATACTTTCTCATCCTCTTTTTCGTGTCTATCATCATCAAGAAACCGAACTGAATTTATTGATTTTGAAAATCAATCAAGAATTCAAAAAAATAGGAAATACAAAGGTGTGTCATAAAAATGAAAGTCATTAGTGGAAAATATAAGGGAAGAGTTCTAGAAGGATATACAATGGATGGGACAAGACCTACGATGGAAAGAGTCAAAGAAAGTGTCTTTGCCATTTTACAAAATAAAATGCCAAATAGTATTGTTTTGGATCTTTTCACAGGAAGTGGTAATTTGGGTATTGAATCCTTAAGTCAAGGTGCTAAGGAAGCATATTTAGTAGATCTTTCATCTACTGCAATATCGACTGTGGAGAAAAACTTGAAAAAGATTGGGATTCAAGAAGCACATGTTTTAAAGATGGACTATTTGGATGCATTGCGTTATTTTGAGAAAGAAAAGATTCAATTTGATCTCATTTTTTTAGATCCTCCGTATCAATCGGATTATATTGTAAATAGTTTAGAAAAAATAGAAGAATATAATTTGGTAAAAGATAATGGAATGGTCATTTGCGAGACGGATCAGAGTTTATCTTACGATAAGCTTTCGTCCTTGGTGGTTGTCAAGGAGAAAAAGTATGGGGGAAAGATTGTAGTTTTCCTAGAAAAAGTATGATAAAATAATGGTAGAATAGATGGTGATAAAATGAATAATAAGGGTTTTGCAGTTTCGACGATTGTATATGGTTTATCCATTATGGGTATTTTATTAGTTGTATTATTAATGAGTGTTATGAGTTCGAATCGATCAAACTCTACACAACTTGTAAAAAGTATAGA
>CAMNDO010000076.1 GCA_946535455.1 uncultured Caryophanales bacterium | reverse complement strand
TTTCGATTGATTTCATTATTCAATAATTCAGTTTTGATTTCTTTATAATAATCCATATCCACCTCCTATTCTATTATTCTCTAAAAAACAAATCCTTTCCACCAAAAAAGAGAATTATTCATTCTCTTCTTTCATCTTTTCATATAGATTACAATAGTTTTCTACGATTCCTTGTTCGAAAGGTCCTCTCTTCTCTCTTACCATATTAATTAAATTGGTTAATTCCGTTTTTAGGATCTTATCAATCTCTTCTGGATATTTCATTAAAGATTTATGATATCGGTATTCTCCTCTATCTAATACTTTAAAACTTCCATCTGGGAATACTCTTAGGTCTAAATCATAATCTATATACTTAATTGTATCTTCTTCTATAAGGAATGGAGATGCCATATTACAATAATAATAAATTCCATTCTTTTTATATTGTCCTATGATGTTATACCAATCATTATAGTAAAAATACAATACCGCAGGTTCCTTCGTTCTCCATGTTCTACCATCTGATTCGGTTACTTTTGTTCTTTCGTTTCCAAAAATTAGATAGTTCTCATGTATCTCTAGAAGCACTGCTTCATCCCAGGAACGATGGATTTTCCCATCATGTTTGTATCCATGGATGCTATACTTTTTCCCTATTTCTAATTTTTCTTTGTTCATGATTTTTACCTCGTCGTGTTTTATTATACACTATTTTTTCAAAAAAACAAAAAGACAAATGAATTTTTGTCTTTTTTATTTTTCTTTTGTATTGTCTTCTACAACATCTGCTTCTGCAATCCCATCTTCAATCGCATTCTTAATTTGCTTCATCGTTCTACGAATACTAAGAGTACTAATTAAATCTAATACCGCATAAGAGAAAATCAAAGCCCCTATAATTTTAGAAATAAATTCAGCACCTTGGAATGGATTAAATACTAATAAAATTCCAAATAATAGAGTAATGATCGATAACACTAAAGTAGAAGTCCATCTTTCATTCTTTTCTTTTTTTAATTCAAAGCTATATCCTAACTTCATAGCACTACTAAGAATCATTAATACCCCTATAATAAATGGAATGATACTAGCAATTGCTTTAGGATTACTAATGACTACAATTCCTAAAATAATGGTAACGCATCCATAAACAACATCTAATTCATTTTTCACATTATTTTTCAAATTTCCAATAAACTTTAAAATTGATAATACTCCAAGAGCAATTAATAATCCTCCTATGACATAAGAGATCGATACAATCGTTAATTCTGATTCAAAAAATAATAATAAACCCAAACAAGCTAATCCAATCGAACTTAAAATAGAAGTTCGAAACATTTTTGACATGAATATTTTCATACAATCATCTCCTACTAAAGTATATCATATTTTTTTAAGATTTAAATACCAAAAAGGCTAATAGTAATTCTGGATCTTTTCCTTTTACCGCAATTTCATAAATTAAATCAATAATAGGAATCGTTACTTTTTTATCTTTTAATAATTGATAAATCGATTTTAATGTGTAATATCCTTCTACCGTTGTATTTTTTAAGTATTCTTCTAGTTTTTCTTTTCCTGGTTTTTCTCCAATTAATTTTCCAAAACTAAAGTTTCTACTTTTTACAGAAGTACAAGTTAATAATAAATCTCCAATTCCTGCGAAAGATAAAACGGTTCTAGTATTACATTCAAAAGCTGCTAAGATTTCTTCCATATCATGCATGGCTTCTGTAATTAACATAGCTTTTGTAGTTTCGTTTGCTTTTAATCCTTCTAACATTCCTGCAGATAAAGCAATGACATTTTTAATAGAACCACATACTTCTACGCCAATGACATCATCGGTTTCTCTTAACTTAATATAATGATTTTCTAGCGCTTCTTTGATTCTTTTTTTTGTCTCTTCTGTTCTACAACCTAAAGATAATCCCGCAGGCATTTCTTTTACTAAGTCTACTGCGAATGTTGGTCCACTCATCACTGCAATATTTTCAGTATCTAAGTGTTTCTCTAAAATTTGATTCATGAATAGTCCGGTTCCTTGTTCAATTCCTTTGGTTGCGATTAAGATGTGGTTATCCTTAATATAAGGAGCCATCTCTACACATAAGTCATTCATAAATGCAGCGGGGATTGCGATAATTAATAAATCTTTTCCTTTGATGCATTCTTCCACATTGGTTGTGAATTGTATACTATGATCTAATTCAAATCCAGGAATTAACTTTTCATTTCGATGTGTTTTTTCTAAATTCTCTTTCTCTTCTTCAAATTTTGTCCACATTGTTACTTCACAATGGTTTCTTACTAAAATACTACTGATTGCCATTCCATAGGCACCTGTTCCAAATAATCCTATTTTCATATGTTCTCCTTAAAAAAATCTCTTTTATTGAAAGCCGCTGTCATAAAACGGAACGCTGCTTTTCGATTTGGTAACCAATCAATCTTCTTTCCATTCTTTTGATTTCGAATCATTTCTTTTACTAAGAAAGAAGCAACCACATCAGGAGTATCTCCTAATATGTTATATACCTTCTTTGTTTTCTCTGGAAGAATGATTTTCTCATTTCCTAATGCATTCGTAATAAAATCAGTAATCATAATTCCAGGAGAAAGTTTTCCTACAATCACACCTGTATGTTCTACTTCACATTCTTTTGCGAGAGCCTCTGTAAAATACGTAATTCCTCTTTTTGCTGTTCCATAAATCGAAAGCCCTTTCATCACGGCATCATTACTACCATATCCTTCTACATTATAAATAGCTCCTTCTTTTTGTTTGATCATCTCTTTCATAATGTATTTAGAACACAATATTGTTCCCCATAAATCCACGGTAAGGATCTTCTCAATAGAAGTATCTTCTAAGCACCAGATAGGCTCATCTGGTTGATTGATCCCAGCATTATTAATCCATATATGGATCTTTTCAAATTTCTCTATTACTCTTTGAATCATATTCTCTATATCATTTGATTTTGTTACATCACAAACCATAGAGAATACTTCTCCTTTTCCTTCGATTTCTTTTAATTTGGTTTCTGCTAGTTCTAAAGATTCTTTTGTAATATCACTAATCACAACATGAAAATCATTTTTACGAAATACTTTTGCCATTTCGAATCCTAATCCTCTAGCACTTCCGGTAATCACAACTGTTTTCATATTCCTCCTATTTTTATATCGAACTTTCTTCTACTTCTTCTCCTTCTGCAATTTGGTTCATTCGAGCAATCCAAGACTCATATTCTTTTAATAACTCTCCTGAATCAAATGATAAGGTATTGTTTTGAATTTCCCAATGATTTTGATAAGTAGATAGAAAATCAAAAAGTCCTCTTACGGTTTCTAATAACAAACTGCTTCTCGATAATTGAGAAGACAATTCTTTTTCTTCTTCTGTTTGTTGAATATCTCCGATTAATTCCTTAAAATAATCAACATAATAATCTTCTACACCAGAGTTTAAATACGATAATACTTTCTTTTCATTGGATAAATTATCGAACTTCTCTTTTAAAGTATCTAACTCTTTTTGATATTTCATTAATTTGGTTTTCGTCTCGATAAAATCTTTTCCATCTTTTAATAGATGTTCTTCGGATAACAATCCTTCTAGATCTTTTTCCATTCTCTCATAAAACTCTACAATAGTAGCATTGATTTGAATATAATCTCTTACATAATTTTTATAAGCTCTTTCTACTTTATGATAATCTCCTGATGTGACACTTTTATTTAATTTTTGTTTTAAAGCTTCTTCATCAAAATCAGTAGAATTTAATATATCTTCAATTTCTGCAATTTCTTTTTCTAATTTCCCTTCCATTTGAAAATCTCGAATGACCAAAACTCCAATCAGAATACAAAATAATAAAAAAAGAGATCCTAAAGCAATGAGTAATATTTTTAGCCATGTTTTCAAATCTTTCACGACTCCTATCTATCTAATTTATACTTTTATTATTGAAACTCCTATTTCTTTGTGCTATACTCTATTTATCCGCAAATATAGGGGATTAGTTAAATGGTATAATAATGGTCTCCAAAACCACTGTTGGGAG
>CAMNDO010000075.1 GCA_946535455.1 uncultured Caryophanales bacterium | reverse complement strand
TGCTCTTGCGGAAGGAAAAGTTTCTTCCAAAGAGGAATATCAGGAAAAGGATATTAAAGATTTAACATTTATGGGATTTGTTGGATTTATTGATCCGATTCGAAAAGAAGCTGTTTCTGCGATTCAAAGTTGTAGAAATGCAGGAATTAAAGTATTAATGATTACAGGTGATCACCCTTTAACAGCGTTTAAGATAGCGAAAGATTTAAAATTAACGAAAAATAAAGAAGAGATTACAACAGGGGATGAGGTACAAAAGTACTTAGATAAGAGAGAAAAAGATTTTGATTTATTTGTGAAAAGTAAAAAAGTATTCGCAAGAGTAAATCCTCTACAAAAATTAAAGATTGTAGAATCTTTAAAACGTCAAGGAGAATTTGTTGCGGTAACAGGAGATGGAGTGAATGATGCTCCTGCATTAAAAAGTGCGAATATTGGAATTGCTATGGGAAGTGGTACTGATATTGCCCGAGAAACTTCTAAAATGGTTGTGATGGATGATAATTTCCATTCCATTGTTGCAGGAGTATTAGAAGGAAGAGTTGCCTATGCCAATATCCGAAAAATTACATATTTCTTAATTTCATGTGGTTTTGCAGAAGTGTTATTCTTTACCTTAGCCATTTTATTCCACATGCCAATGCCTTTGGTTGCCATTCAATTACTTTGGTTAAATGTGGTAACGGATGGAATTCAAGATATCGCATTATCGTTTGAAGAAGCAGAAGATGATATTATGAAAGAGCCTCCAAGAAATCCAAAAGAAAGTCTGTTTGACCGAGAAATGGTTTCTCAAATTTTAGTCGCAGGAATTTCGATTGGGTTAATTGTATTTGGATTGTGGTATTACTTATTAGAAGTTTTAGGTATGGGAGAAGAAGTTTCGAGAGGATATATTGTAGCTCTTATGATCATCATTCAAAATGTACATGCCTTTAATTGTAGAAGTGAAAAGAGAAGTGCTTTTGAATTTTCATTGAAAAAGAATCCTGTCTTTGGATTTGGAATTATAGGGTCTATTCTTTTAGGAATTGCGGTATTAGAAGTAGATGTATTATCTTATTTCTTAAAAACATCGCATATTCCACTATCTCACTTAGGATATTTATTCTTATTAGGATTTAGTATTTTATTTATTATTGAAATTTATAAGAAAAGAAAAAGAAAACATGATATAATAGAAAGCACACAAGGAGGAACGTTATGACAAGTGAAAGTGTTCCAGTAGAAAGTATACATGAAGAAAAAATTATTGATCAAATTCGTTGTTTAGGGCTAGATATGATTCATGAAGCCAATTCAGGTCATCCTGGAATTGTTTTAGGAGCAGCACCGATTCTTTATGCTTTGTATGCCCATCATTTACGATTTGATTCCAAAAATCCAGATTACTTCAATCGTGATCGTTTTGTGATGTCTGCAGGGCATGGTTCTGCACTTCTATATTCGGTTTTACATTTCGCAGGATTTGATTTGTCTTTAGAAGATTTGAAGCAATTTCGCCAATTGGGTTCTAAAACACCAGGGCATCCTGAATATGGAGTAACTCCTGGAGTAGACTGTACAACAGGACCTTTGGGAGAAGGATTTGCGACAGCGGTTGGAATGGCAATGGGAGAGACGATTCTTCGCGCCAAGTATCCAAAATTAATTGATTATTACACGTATGTTCTTTGTGGCGATGGAGACTTGATGGAAGGGATTTCTTATGAAGCTGCTTCTCTTGCGGGAACTTTAGGATTATCGAAATTAATCGTATTATATGATTCCAATCAAATTTCGTTAGATGGAGAAACTTCTCTTACTTTCCAAGAAAATGTATCGATGAGATTTATTGCACAAGGATGGAGTGTAATTACGGTAGAAGATGGAGAAGATTTTACTTCCATTTCAAAAGCCATAGAGGAAGCAAAGAAAAGCAAAGATAAACCAACACTCATTGAAGTGAAAACCAAAATTGGAAAAGGTTCAAAATGGGAAGGAACCAATACTGTACATGGAAAACCACTAGAAGAAGATGATATTACTGCGATTAAGGAAAAAGCAGGAATCAGGGATGTTCCATTTGCCATTAGTCAAAATACCATTGATGAGTTTGAAATTTTAATTCATAATCGTTGTTATGAACTACAACAAAAATTTATGAAGAAATTAGAATCTTCTGATGAACAAGTACAAAAAGAATTATCATTCTTTATGAATTCCAATAAATCGATTGATGTAAAAGATTTATTCTATGATGCACCAGAAGAAGAAAAAGAATCTCCTAGAGATACTTCTTCTAAGATTTTAAATGCTATGGTAAAAGACAATCCTTATATCATTGGTGGAAGTGCTGATTTATTTGGAGCCAATAAAACGTATATCCATGAGGGTGGAGATTTCAGCAAAAAAAATCCTCTTGGGAAAAATATTTTCTATGGGGTAAGAGAAAATGCTATGGCGGCAATTAGTAATGGACTTGCCTTATGTGGATTTCGTCCTTATGCTTCTACGTTCTTATCGTTTAGTGATTACTTAAAACCATCTCTACGATTAACGGCTATGATGAATCTTTCGAATATTTATATCTTTTCCCATGATTCGATTAGTGTAGGAGAAGATGGGCCAACACACCAACCGGTAGAACAATTATTAATGTTACGTAGTATTCCAGGGTTAGATGTGTTCCGTCCTGCAGATGCGAATGAAGTGATTGGTGCTTATAAAACTATTTTTGAAAAAGAAGAAGGACCTAGTGCCATTCTTCTATCTAGAAATACATTACCAATCTTACCAGATACGAAAGCCAATGAAGTATATAAAGGCGGATATATTGCCTATGATACGATGAAAAAACCAGATGCGATTATTTTATCTTCTGGAGAAGAATTGCATGCGGTATTAGAGGTTGCGAAAAGACTTCAAACACAAGGAGTGGAAATCAGAGTAGTATCCATTCCAAACTTAGGAAGGTTTTTAGCACAAAGTGAGGAATATAAAGAAGAGCTTCTTCCAGTAGAAGTCCGTAAAATTGCAGTAGAAGCATCATCCTCTTTCTCTTGGAATAAATTAATTTATAATGAAAAATATTTAATTACATTAGATTCTTTTGGAGAAAGTGGAAAAGCAAAAGATATTTATCACAAATATGGATTTGATATCGATTCTTTACAAGAAAAAATAGAAGATTTGTTACAATAAGACAAAAATAGACATTTCATTTTGTTACTCTAATAAGGGTGATACTATGAAAGTCTATTTTATTTTTCAATTAAAGAAAGAGTTTGTGGATTTATATCGTGATAGTCCTAGTGTTTTATTTCATATTTTAAAAACCATTTATTACTTAGATAAAGAAGAAGTAGAGTATGGATATCATTTATTCAAACAATTAACGCTTCCTTTTTCAAAAGAAAAACTAGATCGAAAACTATTTATTGATCTTCATCAAGATATTCCCTATACCAAAAGAAAAGATGTTCATTATATGAATGATTTATATCATAATGAAATTAGTAGATTAAAAGTAAATCCTTTGTATATGCGATTAGAAGTAGAACAAAACTTTTCTTCTTTCTTTTCTATTTTACAAAAAGACTTTGAAAATTTATTTGTTTGTTCTTTTCAAAAAACAGATTTCTTTTTCTTAGAGGATTATCAAAAGAAATGTCTTGTCTAATCTTTTCTTTTCTTGTAAAATAAACGTAAGGAGATGAATTTATGTTACAAGATATATTATTAGTAGTAGTAGGACTTGTGATTGGACTTGTTGTGGGATTCTTTGGTGCTAGAATGTTTATGCAAAAGTATTTAAAGAAAAATCCACCAATCAATGAAGATATGATTAAAGCATTAATGATGCAGATGGGAAGAAAACCTAATCAAAAACAAATTAATCAAATGATGAAGGCAATGGAGAAGTATCAATAATACTTCTTTTTTTGTACTACATTTTAAGTACTTTTAATTATTTTATTTTATGTTATAATTAATTATTATAGGAGTATTATATGAATAATAGGAAAGTAAAGATTTTAAATACAACTGTTATTAATGATAATAATATATCTAATAAAAGTAAAAAGTTAAATAAAAAAACT
>CAMNDO010000074.1 GCA_946535455.1 uncultured Caryophanales bacterium | reverse complement strand
GTTTCATGAATATGAGATAAGAATTTATTTCCTAATCCTTCTCCTTGGGAAGCCCCTTTTACAAGTCCCGCAATATCGGTAAACTCGTATGCTGTTGGAATAAAACGCTCTGGAGAATACATTTCTCTTAGTTTTTCCATTCTTTCATCTGGTACCGTAACCACTCCAACATTGGGTTCTATGGTTGCGAATGGGTAGTTTTCTGCTAAAATCTTTTGATTCGTAATGGCATTAAATAAAGTAGATTTTCCTACATTGGGAAGTCCTACAATTCCTGCTGTTAAACCCATAATATCCCTCATTTCTTTTCGTATTATAACATTATTTCGAAGAAAAATACCAAAAAGGTATTTTTTATTAAATTGTTGGGAAAACTCCTGGTCCAATTGGAATTCCAATTAAATACCATATCACCACTAATAAAATCCAAGTAATGGCGATAATTGCAAAGTATGGCCATATTAATTGCAATGATTTTCTGATGGTATAAGGCTTATTTTTCTCTAAATTATACATATTTAAGAATCCTATATAAATGACGAAAGATGCTAACATCGGAGTAAATCCTTTTGTCATAGAATCTCCTGCTCTCATAATAATTTGTGCAAATTCTGGAGATATATTTGCCTGCATACACATCGGTACTATGATTGGAGATAAAATCATCCATTTGCTTGTTGGAGATGTCAAAACCAAATTCGAAATCGCAACAAATAATAACGCTACTAACACTAATGGAATTCCACTTAGATTTAATGTTCCTAGTAATTCCGCCAACCATGTTGTTAGTACCATACCGATATTGCTTCGTCTAAATACCGATATAAATTGTGCCACAACGAAGATTAAAATAATGACACTTCCCATATTGCCAAACTTCTTACTTGCATTTTCAATAATATCTTTATCGTTTTTAATACTTTTACTTCCAATTCCGTATGCAATTCCCGCAATACTAAATAGAAGACAAACTAAATAACTAAATCCCTCTTGAAAGTAAGAATTACTTCCAAATAGTTGATTTGCGTATGTACTTTCCTTGGCATCTAGTAAAAGACCAGAAAAAGGAAGCCCTGGAATGATGGAATAAATAAATATTAGTAAAATAATGATTGAAGTAATGAGAGCCATTCTTAATCCTCTTTTTTCATATTTATCTCTTTCTTTTTCTCTTTGTTCTTCATCCACTAAATTAATGACTTTATATTCTTCTGTTTTCGAAAAAACTTCTTCTTTCTTGTATGTTCCTAATTTTGGTGCAATAATCTTTTCAATAATTAATGTTCCCACAATGGATAATACAAAACTCGTCACAATGATAAAAATTAAGTTAGAAGATAATGCAATATGTACATTTTCATCAATTAATAAAGCAACTTGCTGCGTATATTGAATTAAATCGACTTCCATTGATCCTGCAAAAATAGATACTCCATATCCAAAAGATACTCCGCAAAATGCAGTCACAATTCCTAAAATTGGATTTCTTTTGCTGATAAAATAAATTAATGCAGCTAACGGAATTAAAATAGCATACCCTACTTCATTTACAATAGATGAAACCGTAGCTAAAAAGATTACCAAGAAGGTCATACCGCCATCTGTCATCTTGCTAAGATGTCTTCTTGTAAATGTCTCAATAAATCCAGTTCCTTCCGCAATTGTAATACCAATAAGTGCCAATAGAATCATTCCCAATGGTCCAAAACTTAAAAAGTTTTTAGAAGCATTACTAATCATAAATTGAATTTCATTAAAGGATAATAGATTTTCTACTGCAATTAATGTTGGTTCTAATTCTTTTGTATTCACATTTACCACGTTATAAGTAGCTTGTGCTTGAAAAGCAGATAAAATGCTACTGAATATCATGACAAAAATGGTTAAAAATACAAATATGGTAATTGGATGAAAATAAAACTTTTTCAATCTCATTTTTTTCTTATCTTTCATATTGATCCCTTCTAGTCTTTTATTTTCTTTAACTTTTTATTAAATTCTATTCTAGGAATTAATACGGTTCTACCGCAATTTAAACACTTGATTTTGATGTCTGCACCTACTCTAACAATTTCCCATTCGTTAGTGCCACAAGGATGTTGTTTTTTCATAATGACAATGGTTCCTAAATCATAGTTCTTATTTTCCATTATTTTCCTACCTCAATATTCATATATTCTAATAATCGATTTAAGTCATTATCATTGACAAAATGAATTTCCATTTTATTTTTATGAATGGATACTTTTGTTCCTAATTTTTCACTTAGTTCTTCTTCTAAGTACTTATATGGGTTGTCTCTTTTTTCCTTTTTCTTTTGAGGATTGCTTTTAATAATTCTAGGTTCGTTTGCTAATAATTCTAATTCACGAACACTAATTCCTTCTTCTACTACTTTCTTTTCTAATTCTTCTTGTTGCGTTTCACTTTCTAATTTACTTAAAATTCTTGCATGAGCCATACTAATCTTTTTCGTAGTAATATCCTCTTGAATTCTTTTAGGTAGACTTAACAATCCAAGCATGTTCGTAATATGACTACGACTCTTGCCAAGGCGAACAGCTAACTGTTCTTGTGTTAATTCTAGTGTTTCTTGTAGTTTTTTATAAGCATTTGCTTCTTCAATGGCATTTAAATCTTCTCTTTGTAAGTTTTCTAATAAAGCGATTTCCATCATTTGAGTATCATTAAATTCTCTGATAATAGCAGGAATCTCTGTTAATCCAGCCATAGTAGCTGCTTTTACTCTTCGCTCCCCTGCGATGATTTCATATCCTTTAATGGATTTTTTAACAATGATTGGTTGGAAAACACCATGTTCTTTAATAGAAGATGCTAATTCTTGTAGAGCAGCATCATCAAAATTCTTTCGTGGTTGATACGGATTACTTCTTAATTCACTTAGTGGAAGATTGGTAATGGCTTCTTTGGGAGTTTCATTTACAATTTGTTCTTCTACTGTACTATAATCCAATACTTCATTATTAAATAATTCTTCTAATCCTTTTCCAAGTGCTCTTCTTCTTGGAATATTACTTTCCATATTATTTTCCATTTCTCTCAATCACTTCCTTTGCTAAGTTTATGTAAGCTTCACATCCCCTACTCTTTGGATCATATGCTACGATAGGTTCTCCATGAGAGGGAGCTTCTGTTAATCGTACTAATCTTGGAATAATGGTGTTATACACTTTTTCTTTAAAGAAACTACGAATATCTTCTACCACTTCAAAACCTAAATTGGTTCTAGAATCTAACATCGTTAATAGAACTCCTTCAATATCTAATGTTGGATTTAAACTCTTTTGTGCCAACATGATGGTTCTTAATAATTGTGTAATTCCTTCTAGTGCAAAGAATTCACATTGCACTGGAATAATCACAGAATTGGATGCAGTTAAAGCATTCGTTGTTAAAATCCCCAAAGATGGAGGACAATCAATGATGATATAATCAAAACTCTCTTTGATATCTACTAATTTGTTTTTTAATTGTTCTCCTTTTTGAAAACCTGGTACTGTTCTACTTTTTTCTGTTAATTCAATATCTAATCCTGCTAAATTAATAGAAGCCGGTAATACATATAAATTCTTATATTTCGTTTTAATCATTGCCTCTGTAATATTGCATTCTCCAATTAATACATCATAGATATTTTTATCGATTTCTCCTTTATTGATTCCTACTCCTGTTGTTGTATTTCCTTGTGGATCTAAATCTATTAATAATACTTTTTTATCTAGTACAGCTAAAGATGCAGAAAGATTAATACTGGTTGTGGTCTTTCCTACTCCACCTTTTTGATTGACTAATGATATAATTTTTCCCATAATATCACCTTTTTCTAATTCTTTTCTATTGTATCAAATATTGCTTTTTTTTGAAATAAAAAACATGAAAAAAAGTAGATTTTCATCTACTCTTCTTCTGTTTTATCAATTTTAATAATCATTTGATAAGATTTTTCAAAATCCATCTCATTGGTTGTGACTTTAATTCCGTGATTTTTTAAATCTTCTACTAAATGATTGATTTTCTTCATAGCATCTTCTATAGAAAAATTCTCTGGTTCGTCATCTTGGAATGATAAATCTGGTAC
>CAMNDO010000073.1 GCA_946535455.1 uncultured Caryophanales bacterium | reverse complement strand
CAGAAGAAGAAGCCATGCAGATCAATCAATACTTAGCCGATCATATACAAGATATTGTATCTTTCGATTTAGTAGAATTTAATCCTCTACGTGACATTGATCGGAAAACAGAACAAATTGCCTTAAATATACTAGCACAAATGATCAAAGCAGCAGAAGGAAAGAAAAAGCAAGAACCTGTTACCATTACTTATTAAGTCAAAAAAAAGAATGAATTATTTCATTCTTTTTCTTTTTTAAAAATTACGTTCTCTTAGGAAGGAAGGTACTTCGATATCGACTCCTCCACTATTTCCTTCATCTGACTCTTCTTCTAATACTTCTGTTTGAGGTCTATACGCAGCATACTCTTCTCTTGCTGGAGTTCTTCTTGGTGCTGGTGCTGGTTCTGTTACTGGTGCTTTTTTTGCTTTATCAAATCCTGTTGCGATTACCGTAACAATCACTTCATCACTTAAGTTTTCATTAATAACAGATCCAAAAATCGTATTGATGTCTGTATTAGCAGCACTTCTTACCACTTCTGCAGCTTGTTCTGCTTCAAACAATGTTAAGTTTACTCCACCGGTAATATTGATAATGGCATCGGTAGCTCCTTCGATAGAAGCATCCAATAATGGAGAGGATACTGCTTGTTTTGCTGCTTCCAATGCTCTATCTTCTCCCATACCAATACCGATACCGATAATGGCACGACCACTTTTTTCCATTACGGCTTTTACGTCCGCAAAGTCTAAGTTAACAAGTCCTACTACTGCGATTAAATCTGAAATAGATTGTACTCCTCGACGTAATACGTTATCTACTTCTTTAAATGCTTCTAACATTGGAGTTGACTTATCAATAATTTCTCTTAATCGATCATTTGGAATAACAATCAAAGTATCTACATGTTTTCTTAATTCTTCAATTCCTTGATTCGCATTTTCCATTCTTTTCTTTCCTTCGAAAGAAAATGGTTTGGTAACGATTGCGACCGTTAGAGCTCCTAGTCCTTGTGCAATTTCTGCTACAATCGCAGCTGCTCCAGTACCAGTTCCACCACCCATTCCTGCAGTGATGAAAACCATATCTGCTCCACTTAAAGCATCTTCAATTTCTTTTTTTGATTCTACAGCAGACTCTTTTCCAATTTCTGGTTTTCCACCAGCTCCTAATCCATCGGTAAGAGTTGCTCCTATTTGGATTTTGACATCGGCTTTTGAAGTATTCAATACTTGCAAATCTGTATTTGCCGCAATAAATTCTACTCCTTTTACACCTGATTCTACCATTCGATTAATAGCGTTGCCACCACCGCCACCTAAACCGATGACTTTGATTTTAGCTAATTGATCCATTTCTAATCCGTTCATCATAGTCTGTCCTCCTTAATTATCAAAAAAATGTCCAAAAACTTTTGATATCATATTTTCGTTCGTTAAACTTGAATCAATGGATAACATTTCTTCTATCTCATCTCTTGGAAACATTTGATAACTTTTTCCTCTTAAAGATAGTTTATCATCAAAATATTTTGTGATTCCATAACAACTTGTAAAAGCGTTATTTCTTACACCCATAGTTGTCATATTACTAACTTTTGCTACAAAACCAAATTCTTGTTCTACGATTGTAGCAAATCCCGACAATTCTGTTAGTCCACCTGTTATCATTATATAACGTATTTCTCTATTTGTTAAGTTTTTTATTTCATTTTTCGCAAGTTTCAAGATTTCTCTTACTCTTGCTTCCGCTACTTTTGAAACAGCCACTTGGTGAATGATTTTTGGTTCACTTTGATCCAAATCTAATTCCCAAACATCATTATCATCTGCATAAGAAGATGGTAACACTACAAATTGTTCTTTCATTTTTTTCGATTCACTTAGTTTTGTTTTAAAAGCATATGTAATATCTTTATCTACATTACTGCTTCCTACTGGAATCATACTATTTTTTATTAAAATTCCTCGATTAAACACAGAAACATCGGTAGATTCTTCTCCAATATTAATAATAGCTCCTACCAATTCATCAAACTTACGATTTTTAATCGTATAATAATCTCCAACAGAAGTATAAGCAATATCAATCGCTTCTAATCCACTTAATTTTAATACTTCTAAGATTCGATATAAAGGCTCTTTGGGAACCGTACTAATGACTACTTTGGTTTCTAATTCCGTTCCTTTCATTCCTTTTGGATCCGATACAGGTTCTTTATCATCAATTTTGAAATGAATGGGAATTGCTGTGACCAATTCCTCTCCCGATAAATCTACTTTTTTAATAGTATCTAACAAAGCATTCGAAACATCTTGTCCTGTAATATCATGATACTCTATAATATTCGTTTTTCCTGTTACAATATCCATTTTGCAGTTTTCAGAAGGAATCGCTACTACAACTTTTGTAATTTTCATTCCTAGTCTTTCTGTAATTTCTTTTACTGCATTTTTGATACTCATGGTCGCAGCTCTTGTATCTGTGATAAAACCATTTTTAATTCCATTAGAAGGACTACAGATAGACGCCAATACTTCATATTGATCGTTTACTTTTTGTGTAACCACAATCTTAATACTATGAGTCCCTAAATCAATTCCCGCATAAATATCATTCATTGTAATCCTCCTATCCTATAAACCATTATACTATAAAATTAAAATTAAACCAACTATTTTATGGAATAATGATAGACTTTATACATTTCTTTTTCTTCTATCAATTCACTATGATCCATCACATATTGAATGATTTCGATATCTAACTGATGAAATCTAGGATTTGATTTTGCTTCTTCTACTTCTTCTGCATTTATCATAAAATAAGCATTCTTCATTTTTTTGATTTTTTGAATCATCTTTTGACTACCACCATATCCAAAATTTCCTTGATTTAATACAGAAAAGTAATCATATTTTTCTTCTGTTACAGAAAGAATCCATGAAGTTTGATTCGATAAAAAATATGTGTTTTTATTTTCTCTTTTATATTTTAAATATAAATTTCGACAAAATTCAATGGTTTCTTTCTGTCCATTCATCAAAAAAATAAATTGAAAATTATGAATATTATGGACTATTTCAACACTTTTACTCTGATTGATATATCCATAAAGAGCGGATTGAAAGAAGATGATAAAAATCGATAAATTTCGAAATAGAACATCCCATCTCACTTTCAATTCCATGATACAAAGAAAACAAAATAATAAATAAACTTGGAAGTGATACGTCGCATAAATCGGAATTAACACCGTATATCCCATTAGTGCATACCACAAAACAATATTTTTTTTCTGTTTCAAAATTGCTATGACATTCATGAAAAATATCATTCCTGAAACCCAAAAGTATCCATTATTCCATATCGTATTTTTTATTCCAAAATCCAGCAGACCCAAAATACACAAATCGATAAATGCTATCAAACTCCTTGTACCTATCAGATATATTGCAAACAATCCAATGGGAATGAAAAATCCAAGAATTCTTTTCTTTAAGACATTCCATTTTTTCCAATAAAACACAATACTAGGGATGAGAAAAAAGATTCCTACTGTTTGTTTGGTTAAAACCATACAAGCAATGAGAAAACCAATTAGGAAATGGTCTTTTTCTTTCTTTTCTAAATATAAAATTCCACTCAGCAACACAAAGAGAAAAGTATTATAACTAGGAATTAAGGGATAATAATATGGAATAACGAACAAAGTCAAATAAATCCATGCTTTTTTTTCATAAATCTGATGTAAGAAATAAAAACAAATCGTAAGTAAAATAGATTGTTCTATGATATAGATAATATACTCATGAGAAAATAATAACCCTATTGCCATAATCATATTATATAGTGGTGTGATTACCATCGTAAAATCTAAATATGGAATTTGTCCTTTCGCAATCGCAAGACTAAACCCATAATTCCATATAGAATCCCATGTGTTTTTATTGCTTCCAAAATACCATAAGCTAACAAAGAAAAAGCAAAACACCAAAATATAAATACTGTTCTTTTTCATTTTTAAAATCATATTTTCACCTTTATTCTATTTCATATATGGAAAAGCAATTTAACTTTTGAATATATTTTCCTTTTTGCATGACATATTTTGCAATGTCTACATTAAATTGTAATGAATTTTTTTGATATTCTGTTTCTACAGTATTGATGATAA
>CAMNDO010000072.1 GCA_946535455.1 uncultured Caryophanales bacterium | reverse complement strand
AATACTGCACAGAAAATAACAAATACAAAAGTTGCGATAGAGTATTTTACCATCTCATCTTTTGAAGGCCAATGTACTCTTTTAAATTCATTCTTTACTCCTTGAAAGAATGCTACAAGTCCTCTTCTTTCTGTCTTCTTTTCTTCTACCTTAGTTTTTGACACTTTCTTTTCTTTTGCCATACCATTCACCTTTTCCTATTTTTTTTCAAAATAAAAACACTTCCAAGTGCTTACACCAATAAAATAGCATACCTCACTAGAAATGTCAACAAATTATCCCATAAATAAACTAAATATCCAAGCAATGACACTCAACAATACAAGTGCCCCTAAGACTAAAGTTGGAACAAACAACCAAGAAATGAATGCTGCATCTTTTAATCCATTGATTTGATGATAAATCCTATCATTAATTCGATGATTGGTTAAATCATCTTTTTGCTTGCTTAAAGTCTTTTCAGAAACAGAAGAATCCTCTCCTAATTCTTTTTCTAATTCTTGTAAATCTCGATTTCTTTTTTCCATCACAAATTCACATAAATAGACAGAAGCACCTCTCTCAATGACTCCTCGATAATAAAATACAGAATCTGTTGGTAAAAATGTAGTAAAAGACTCAAAATTTTCTTTTAAAAATTCAGGTGTTAAATAATTCAAACTATTGGAATATAATCCTACTTGTATGAAAGAAGAACGAAAAATATCTTCTTGAATCATTCTCTTTCTAACTTCAGGATCATGAGAAAGCTCAATTAACTTATTAAACTGAATATAAGAATCAGAATCATTTAATATCTCAATTTCAGTAGGATAAAATACTTCAATACAATATCCATGATCATGAATATATTTTAAAGCACGATCTAAATTCAAAAAAACAGAACTCAACTCTTCCATAGAAGGGTGCATTAAAACCCATTGATCTAATGAAACAGAACTAATTTTTGAAGAATTCAATTCTCTATTCATGACCATTCTCCTATCCTATTTCTATTGTATATCAAAACAAAAAAAAAGACAAACATTTATGTCTTTTCACAAACTCCCTTTTGTCTTAGATATTTTTTTGCTCTAGAAAAACGAGATGCAACAGTACTAATTGGAAGATTTAATAGAGTTCCAATTTCACGATAACTGAATCCATTGATTTTTAATTCTAAAACAGAAGATATTTCCATCGGAAGAGTAAAGATTGCAGTTTTACAAATCTCTTCTAATAGATAAGAATCCATAATGACATTCATGTCATATCTTCTATCCACAATAGAGTGTTCTTCTTTGGAAGACAGTCTTGTTGCAGGGACTCCTCTTTTTCTAAGAGAAATTTCTCTGCAAAAAGTATAAAGTTTTCTTTTTACACAAAGTATTGCAAAGGAATAAAACAAACTCTTTTGAGACTCATCATAATAATGAATGGCCTTTTGAAAAGCAATATTTGCTTCTTGTAAAAAATCTTCATACTCATATCCGTATTGGGAATAAGACTGATAATATTTTCCTGCAAGATTACGCAGAATGGGTTGATACTTTTCAAATAATATTTTTTGAGAAAGCTCATCATTTTCCTTTACAAAATAAAGGAGTTCATAATCATTATATTTTTTATATTCCATGGAACCTACTTTCTGTTCCGAATTACCTCATAAATCATAATACCTGCTGCTACGCTGGCGTTTAAACTATTTGTTTTCCCAATCATAGGAATTTTTGCCAAGAAATCACAGTTTTTAGAAACCAACTCAGAAATACCATTTCCTTCATTTCCAATCACTAAGGCTATTTTCCCAGTATAATCCACATCACGATAATCCATATCTCCTTCTAAGGAAGTTCCTACAATCCAAAAACCTGCTTTCTTTAATTGATCGATACTCTGTACCAAATTAGAAACCGATACAACAGAAACATTTTCTAAAGCTCCAGCACTTGTTTTCATCACTGTCGCATTGATAGGAACTTGTCTATCCTTAGGCAAGATAACATACGAAACCCCCGCAGCTTCACAAGTACGAATAATAGCCCCTACATTGTGAGGATCTTCTAAATGGTCTAATAGTACTACAAATTCTGAATTAGGATCAGATAGACACTCCGATAAAGTATGATACTGATAATCCGGAACATCTAAGATAATACCTTGATGTAAGCCATTACACAAATGGTCCATTTCTCTTTTTGAGCGAATTTCTACCTTGAATTTCGATTTTTCAATAAGGGAAATTAGATTTTCTTCCGAAAAATTCTCCTGAATTATGATTTTTAGTACTTTTTTATTTTTTTCTAAAAATTCTTTTGCGACATTTCTTCCATATACTAACATACGTCACCTAAGATGAAATTCATAATCTCATCTATCCTTTCCATCTTATTTTCTAAAGATAAATATCCAATCAAAGCTTCTAATCCTGTTGCAAGTTTATATGTAACAATATCACAATTCTTTGGATGAGAAGTGGTTTTATAATTACGAGCTCTTTTTACAACGTCCATCTCTTCTTCCAACAAGAAGGAAACTTCTATCATTTTTTGGAGAAAACTAGCTTGCGCTTTGGCACTGACATAAGAAATAGATTCTGTTTGTAAATCATTCACATTTGCAATTCCACGAGCAATTAAATTTCTTCTCACATAATTTTCATAAATGGTATCTCCTAAATAAGCAAGAACCAATACATTGATTTCTTTCACGTTCATAAAATCACCAACAATATTATAACATAAGAAAAAGATTAGATTCCTCTAATCTTATAAAAGTTCATAAGTGGTTCCTTCTCTAGTATCAACCAAACGAATTCCTTGTGATAATAATTCATCACGAATTTGATCTGCCAAAGCAAAATCTTTATTCTTTTTTGCTTCTTGTCTTTCTTTGATTTTTTCTTGAATCATTTGATCCATATCAGAATCAATAGAAGTTTCTTCTTCTTTGGTTAAGTCTAATGATAATACTCCATCAAATTCTTCTATTAAGGAATACTTCGTTCCATCACTTAAAGAATCATCTTTTAAAATCGTATAAAGTAAAGTAACCATATTGGAAGTATTAAAATCATCTTCAATATAAGATTTGAATTCTTCTATATATTTTACTTTATCCGATTCATTCACTTCATCTTTCTTTAGTTTTAATACTTTATTTTTTAATTTAAAATATGCTTTTTCGGCACCATCTAAAATATCAAAACTAAAAGACAATTGATTATGATAATAAGAATTTAAACATAAGTAACGGTAACTTAGTGGATGATATCCTTTCTTTTCTAATAGAGAAATGGTTAAGAATTCGCCACTGGATTTACTCATCTTACCAGATTCATCATTTAAGAATCCTAAATGAACCCAGTAATTACACCATTTATGTCCTAAATATGCTTCACTTTGTGCAATCTCATTGGTATGATGTGGAAAAATTGCATCTTCTGCACCACAGTGAATATCTAATTTCTCTCCTAAATATTTGATGGAAATTCCAGAACACTCGATATGCCAACCAGGATACCCTCTACCCCAAGGAGAATCCCACTGCATTTCTTGATCGTTAAACTTCGAATTGGTAAACCATAATCCAAAATCAAATGGATTCTTTTTTGCTTGATCTTCTGAAATATCTTCTCGAACCGCAACCATTAAATCATCTTGATTTCTACCAGACAATTCATAATAACTTGGAAATTTTGTCGTATCAAAATAAACATTTCCATCTGATAAATAAGCATATCCATCTTGAATTAATTTCTCAATCATTTGAATATACATCTCTACATTATCTGTCGCAGCAGAAACGACATCCGGTTTACGGATATTTAATTTTTCACAGTCTTCAAAAAAACAATCCGTATAAAACTTCGCAATTTCTTTGGAGCTTTTATTTTCTCTTTTCGAAGCCACGGCCATCTTGTCTTCCCCGGTATCTCCATCTCCTACCAAATGCCCTACGTCTGTAATATTCATCACACGATCGACATGATAACCTAAATATTTAAATCCTTTTTCCATCACATCTTCGGAGATATAAGTACGCAAATTCCCAATATGAGCGTAATGATATACCGTTGGTCCACAAGTATAAATCTTAACCTCTCCTGGAGTATTTGGAATAAACTCTTCTACTTTTTTTGATAAGGTATTATATAGTTTCATAAAATCACCAACCACCATTATTATATCAAAACAGATATGAAAAATATACTATATTTTCATAAG
>CAMNDO010000071.1 GCA_946535455.1 uncultured Caryophanales bacterium | reverse complement strand
AAAGTGGAGATATGACTTTTAAAATTGCTTCTATTAAAAATGATTATAAAATTTTACTACAAGCAAAAAAAGATTCCAAAGAATACTTGGAAAATAAAGATACGGATTCGGATGAATTAAAGAAATTCTTAATCCAATCGATTACACAAGTCAATTAAAAAAATACATTGACAATTTTGTAATTTTCCTTTATGATTAAGATGCGTGATGCACATCACGCCGATATCTCTAACGATTTTATGTTAGAGTATATTCAACCGAACCCCCTGAAGACCTTAGTCGAGAGACTAGGGTCGCTTTTTTATGAAACCTTAGTTTGTTTTGAAAAAGATATAGAAGTATGTTGTTTTGTATTGTTCTCCATCAAATGAAAAACTACGAAAAATTTCGATTTCTTTTCTTTTTTATAAAAAAGGTGTATACTAAAAGCGGTAATATGAAATACCAAATGATTGTATAATACAATATTTTATAAATAGGAGGGATACTATGGATAAAGAAAAATGTAGTTGTTCTCCAGACTGCACTTGTGGATGTCAAGAAGGAAAAGAATGCACTTGTAAAGACCATGAATGCAGTTGTGGATGCGAAGAAGAATGTCATTGTGATGAACACTGTGATTGTGGATGTCAAGAACATGATTCAAAGTGTCATTGTCATGAAGAATAAGAGAATGAGATTCTCTTTTTTTATGCTATAATTGGATTGGGTGGTTTTATGTTTTTAACAAAATCCAAATATACACAAGGTGTATGTTGTGAAAAAAAATTATGGCTTTCTTCTTATCAACCGGAAGTAGCACAAGAGGCAAATCATGATGCTGTTTTTGAAACCGGAAATAAAATTGGAGAACTTGCGAGAGGTTTATTTGGGGAGTATGTTTTAATTTCGAAAGAAAAGGGATATCAAAACATGGTGGAAGAGACAAAAAAAGAAATGAATCGAACTCCTAGTGTTATTTGTGAAGCTTCTTTTCAATATGAAAATAATTTTTGTTCTGTAGATATTTTAAAAAATAATCCAGATGGAGTAGAAATCTATGAAGTGAAATCTTCTACGAGTTTAGAGTCTATTTATATCGATGATATTTCTTATCAAGCATGGGTATTACAAAAGAGTGGATTCACCGTTCAAAAAGCTTGTTTAGTATATGTGAATAATCAATATGTAAAAGAAGGAGATTTGGATATCCATAAGTTTTTTGTGATAGAAGATGTAACCCATTCTATTAACTTTGAAGAAGTAGAAAAACGAGTCAATGATCTTCAAAAAGTAATACAACAAGAGAAAGAACCAAGCAATGATTTATCTCTTTCTTGTAAGAAACCATATGATTGTCCTTTTTTTGAATATTGTACAAGATCTTTACCAAAACCGAATGTATTTGATATTGGATGGAGTACTCGATTTAGTAAAAAGATCGATATGTATCATAGAGGTCATATTTCTTATGAAGATGTGATAGAAAAAGAAGTTGTTAATGATAAAGCAACGGAGCAAATTCGATTTGTTTTAGAAGAAAAACCTCCTAAAATCAATCCAGAAGAGATAAAAGAATTAATGGATAGTTTGTATTATCCGATTTACTTTTTAGATTTTGAATCTTATCAAGATGCGATTCCTAGAATTGATGGAACAAAACCATATCAACAGATTTGTTTCCAATATAGTTTGCATTATATTCTAGAAGAGAATGGAGAAATTCTACATAAAGAGTTTTTAAGTGATGATTATGATGGAAATCCTATGTATGGACTATGTAAACAATTGTGTGAAGATATTCCTATGGACTCTTGTGTTACCGCTTATAATAAAGCATTTGAGTGTACTCGTTTAAAGGAAATGTCTCGTATGTTTCCAGAGTTTGCAGAGCATTTATTAAATATTAGTGAGCATATTATTGATTTAGAAGTTCCATTTGCAAAACAGGATTATTATGTGAGAGAAATGGCTGGAAGAAGTTCTATTAAAGTAGTGCTTCCTGCCCTTTATCCAAATGATCCAACTTTGGATTATCATAATTTAGAACAAGTACATAAAGGAGATGAAGCTAGTAATGCTTATCTATCTTTACCAAATTTATCGAAAGAAGAAGAGGAAACTTTGCGTTACAATCTTTTAAAGTATTGTGAGTTGGATACCTATGCGATGGTTAAAATCTGGGAAAAACTAAAAGAAGTGAGTTAAATCACTTTTTTTCATGGAATAAAATGTTATATAATAGAAGAGAAGGTGAGAATATGGAAATGATGAAAAATCTTTCAATTATTTTTCTTTCCATCTTTTTGGAAAGTTTACCATTCTTATTACTAGGAGCTCTCATTTCTTCTTTGATTGAGACTTATATTTCCAATGAAAAGATGGCATCTTTTATTCCTAAAAATAAGATATTAGGTTCTATCGTAGGTGTTTTTTTAGGATTCTTTTTACCAGCGTGTGATTGCGCAGTGATTCCAGTTTCGAAACGTTTATTAAAAAAGAAAGTTCCGATTCATGTAGCCGTTTCTTTTATGTTAGCATCACCCATTATAAACCCAGTTGTTTTATTATCGACTTATCATGCTTTTTATCAAACAAATCCTGAAATTTTTTGGTTAAGACTCATCTTAGGGATTGTGATTGCTTTGATTGTGGGAATTCTTATGGGGACTCTTTTTGGAAAAAAAGAAGTCATTCGAAATTCCTTGATTGAGGAAGAGGAGTGTTCTTGTCATAAGGACATTGAAGAAGGATTTGAAGATTTGGTAGATGAATGTGAACATTGTCACAGTCATTCTAAAGGAATATCATCGGTTTTGAAACATACTGCTTATGATTTTTTTGAAGTGGTACGTTATTTGATGTTTGGTGCCTTTCTAGCAAGTCTTGTACAAGTTTTTGTACCAAGAGATGCTTTATTACTATTCCATAAGAATTCTATCTTATCTGTATTCGTATTGATGATTTTTGCTTATGGAGTTTCCCTATGTTCTACTTCAGACTCTTTTGTAGGAAAAACTTTTTTATCTACATTCCATACAGGAGGAGTTGTTGCTTACTTGTTATTAGGGCCTATGATTGATATTAAAAATACAATAGTGTTAATGGGAAATTATAAGAAAAAGTTTGTATGGACTCTGATTTTTATGATTTTTATGGTTGTATTTTTATGTAGTGTATTGGTGGTGGGTCTTTTATGAGAAATCGTTATTTTGGAATCATCTGTTTGTGTTATTCTATTTTGATTTTTTATCTTTGGATAGCCAATCATTTAAAAAACTTTTTAGCACCAACGATGCAGGTATATTTAAAAATATCTTGTATTCCTCTTGCAATATTAGGACTTGTTCTTTTGTTTATGAAAGAAAAAAAGAAAATGCAAATCGTAGATTTATTTTTAATGATTCCACTTTTCTTCTTTTTTCTATCTGGAGATGGAAGATTAACTTCTGCTCTTGTGAAAAATAAAAATCAACAAAACACAGTGGTTTCTTCTTCCAAAAAAACAAAAGACGAAGTGATTACATATGATTTTCCTTCGGATTCACTGGAACATATTGATTTTCCAGTAAAAGATGAAACATATGCTTTCTTAGGAGTGTATCTTTCTTTTGCAGAACGTGCCATAGAACAAGAAGGAAAAACGATAAGAGTTCGTGGATTTATTACAAAAGATTCTAGAATCAATCCCAAAGGATATTTTAGTATTGGAAAATATGAAATTACTTGTTGTGCTGCAGATGCAGGGTTTTTAGGATTTTTAGTGGAAGAAGCTACTTATTTCCAAGAAAATAAATGGTATGAAGTAGAGGGAATCTTACAAAAAACTCCAAAAAATCAGCAACAATACATTTTAAGTATTCAACCAACTTCTGTGAAAGAAATTGATTCTAAAAAAGAAGAACAATATGTTTATCCATGTTATTCTTATGGAGATGGAAATTGTAAAGAAGTTCAGAATTATCACTTAGAATATTAGAAGAAAAATTTTGACTTTTTCTTCTTTTTTTGATATAATTACGAACAGTGCAAAGGGGGGATCATATGAAAAATTTCAAGAAAAAAAGCTTGTTGGATATCTACTTTAAAATGTCTTTGGAAGAAGTGAATGAATATTATCAAGAACTTCGCAGAAAAGAAATGAATAATATGGATCCTTTAAGAGGAATTAAAATTAGAAAAGCTTTATATCGCATTATAAAAGTGATTTTATGGTTAGATGAAATTAGTAAAAAAAGAGAAAT
>CAMNDO010000070.1 GCA_946535455.1 uncultured Caryophanales bacterium | reverse complement strand
GAAATGGCGCTGTAGCTCAGTTGGCTAGAGCAATCGGTTCATACCCGATAGGTCGAGAGTTCGAATCTCCCCGGCGCTACCAATGAAAATAAATCAACTATTATGGTTGATTTTTTTATTTTCTTTTTCTATAATAGTAACTCAAAAGGAGAAACCTATGAAAAAACCAATTGCAGAATATTTAAAAGAATCAAACAGGGTAAAAGAAAGAAGAAAAATTAATTACGAATTAAAAAAATATCAAGGTTTTTTATCGAAAGAAATGTATGAATACTTAAGATCATTATTAAATTTAGAAATGTCTGTCGTTTCGGATAAAAGAAAACTAAGAGATAAAGAATTATTATCTACTTTGGATATTTATGATTTTATTATGGAATATAATTTGAAGTATCGCACCTTACAATTATTAAAACATACGGATTGTGTGGTAGGTCAAATTGATATGGATAATTATCATTCCGGTACTGGTGTTTTTTTTGAGTATCAAAATGAAAGTTTTCCCGTTTATGCATTTGGAAAAAGTAGAAAATGGTCCAATCAATATGTAGAGATTCACAAACTATTAAGTGATAAAGAATTCTTGTTAGACGAGTTGGATTATTTAGATAGAATCATTAACGAATCAGATGATATTTCAGATTTAATTTATCTAAGACAATTACTAGTTTTGAAAGATGCTTCTTTAGAAACAGATCCATTCGCAACTTCTCTTCAATTGTACGATACTATTATGAATGACTTTCATCTAAAACGAGAAGATTTTGGGGAAGAATTAATGGATTTCTGTATGGGATGCAATGTTCAAACAAAAAAAGAATTGGAACTTCCTGGATTAGAATTGGTTCATATTGAAGATAATGATGTGGTAGAATACATTAAAAAATAAGTGGGAAGAAAAGACTTTTTTGAAAGTCTTTTTTTTTGAAATTTTTTTGTAAATTTGACGTGTAAAGTTCTAAAAAATTTTTTCAAAAATAGATTTCTTTATATATCAACATGAAAATGTTTTTTTTTGAAAAAAATATAAAAAATTATGGAACAACATTTTACATTTTTAAAAAAAGTTTCAAAAAAAACATTGCCATATTTTTCAAAACGTGTGTATAATTTTTATAGATTAGGGAGGAAAAATTTTATGACAAAAGAAGTAAATGACGACTTAGTCGTAGTCAAAAGAAGTGGTCAAAGAGTTGATTTCAACGGAGCTAAGATAGCTATTGCCATAAAGAAAGGATTCGACAGTGTTTACGAAGAATATGATGAAAAAGAAGTAAACAAGGTCTATGAGAAAGTTTTAAAAGCGATTGAGAAAAATTATAAAGATCGTAAAACAATTGGAGTAGAGGAAGTTCAAGATTTAATTGAAGAAGAATTAAAAAAATATAATGAAGATGTTTATCGTTCTTTTTCAGAATATCGTGAAAGAAGAGCAGCTTCTCGTGATGCTTTTGTAACCAAACAACAACATAAATTTGTAAAAGCAATTGAAAACTTAGGTTTAAAAAGTGCAAAGGAAAATGATTCCAAAAGAGAAAATGCGAATGTCGATGGAGATGGACCAATGGGAACCATGTTACACTTTGGTTCTACCATTGCGAAAGAATTTGGAAAAGCTTATTTAATGGATAATAAATATGCAAGAGCTCATGATGAAGGAATGATTCATATTCATGACTTAGATTTCTTACCAATGGGAACAACGACTTGTAATCAAATTGATTTAAATAAATTATTTACCAATGGTTTTTCTACAGGACATGGATATTTACGTTGTCCAAATGATATTATGAGTTATACTGCACTTGCTGCGATTTGTATTCAAGCCAATCAAAATGATCAACATGGAGGACAAAGTATTCCAATGTTTGATTATTATATGGCTCCTGGTGTTTTAAAAACATTTAAGAAACAAATGAAGCAAATGGTATATGATTATTTGGATTTAGATGGTTTCTTAGGAGAAATTGATTTTGAAGAAGTATTGAAAGTGATTACAGAGTTAGAAACCATTGAATTTGATCCAAAAGAAGTATTTGCAAAATATATTACTTCAGATCGTTTAGAAGAAATTTTTGAAAAAGCTTATGACAAAGCTCTTACGAAAACAGATCGTGTGACTTATCAAGCGATGGAAGCATTTGTACATAATTTAAATACGATGCATTCTAGAGCAGGAGCACAAGTACCATTCTCATCTATTAACTTTGGAACAGATACGTCTCCAGAAGGAAGAATGGTCATTAAGAACTTCTTATTAGCGACAGATGCAGGACTTGGAAATGGAGAAACGCCAATCTTCCCAATTTCTATCTTTAAGTTAAAAACAGGAGTATCTTATGAAAAAGAAGATCCAAATTATGATTTGTTCCGATTAGCTTGTAAAGTATCTGCGAAGAGATTATTTCCAAACTTCTCATTCTTAGATTCTTCTTTCAACAAGCCATTCTTAAAAGGAAATGATCCAAAATATGAAGTAGGTTATATGGGATGTAGAACTCGTGTTATTGCGAATGTGGTAGATCCTGAAAAAGCAGTAACACCAGGAAGAGGAAATTTATCTTTCACAACCATTAACTTAGTTCGTTTAGGATTAAAACATGGTATTGTTTTAGGAGAAAGAGATAAAGCAGATATGAAAGGATTCTATCAAGAGTTTGACGAAGTATTAGATTTATGTAAAGGACAATTACTACAAAGATTTGCGATTCAATGTAGTAAGAGTGTCAACAATTTTAAATTCTTATTAGGATCTCATGTATGGATTGATTCTGAAAAATTAGAACCAGGAGATAAGATTCGTAAAGTATTAAAACATGGAACCTTATCGATTGGATTCATTGGACTAGCAGAGTGTTTAAAAGCTTTGATGGGTGAACATCATGGAGAAAGCAAAGAAGCACAAAAACTAGGATTAGAAATCATTACGCATATGAGAAAGAAAATTGATGAATATGCGAACGAAGAAAAATTAAACTTTACTTGTTTGGCAACGCCAGCAGAAGGATTATCAGGAAGATTTACAGGAATTGATCGTTCGATTTATGGAAAAATCAAAGGAATTACGGATAGAGAATACTATACGAATTCATTCCATGTTCCTGTTTATTATCATACTTCTATCCAACATAAAATGGATATTGAAGGACCTTACCATAAATTAACCAACGCTGGACATATCTCTTATATTGAAATTGATGGAGATACAGCAAATAATGTAGATGCTTTTGAAAAAATCATTCGTATCATGCATGATGCTGATGTTGGTTATGGTGCCATTAATCACCCAGTCGATCGTGATCCTGTTTGTGGATACGTAGGAGTCATTGGGGATGTATGTCCAAGATGTGGACGTAAGAACTTCGAAGGAGTTCCAGTAGAGACAATCAACCATTTAGATTGTAGTTGTTAATCATAAATAAAAAAAAAAAGAGGGAGGAAAAGTTTTATGGAAACAGCAAAAAGCAAAAAAACAGTAGGAGAAGGAGTAGCATTCGATAGAATTCGTCGAATCACTGGTTATTTAGTAGGAACTACTGATAGATTTAATAATGCTAAAAAATGTGAAGAACATGATCGTGTAAAACATACAGGAGTAAAGTAGTATGAAAATAAGACTTGCGGCACCACTGCAAAGAGATAGTGTTGTTGATGGTCTTGGCGTAAGGACAGTTATTTGGACACAAGGATGTTCTCATAATTGTCCTTTTTGTCATAATGCCTTTACACAAGACTTTGATGGTGGTTTTTTAGAAGATGTGGAAAATATAAAAGAAGAATTAGAGGAACTAAAAGAACAAGATGGAATTACGCTATCTGGGGGAGATCCTTTGTTTCAAATTGGTCCTGTATTAGAAATTGCCAAATATGCAAAAAAGAAGAAAATGAATATTTGGTGTTATACGGGATTTACTTGGGAAGAAGTATTAGAGTTAGGAGCAAAAAATCCAAAATATTTAGAATTCTTAAATAATATCGATGTATTAGTCGATGGAAAATTTATTATGAAATTACGAGATCCTAACTGTTTATTTCGAGGAAGTTCCAATCAAAGATTAATTGATGTACCTAAAACCTTAAAAGAAGGGAAAATTGTACTTATTCCAGAAAGTGATGGAATTATGGAAAAATTTTTACCAAAAGAAAAAACTTTCATTTAAAACTCATATTATGATACAGTAAATATGAGGTGCGTGATATATGATAAGTGAAAGGAATGAGAAAAAAATTCATTTCGAAAAAGATGGTTCTATTTTGAAAATGACCATTTTAGAACCAATGGATAT
>CAMNDO010000069.1 GCA_946535455.1 uncultured Caryophanales bacterium | reverse complement strand
TTACTTTAAGAGGAAGAGTATTAGGAATTGGTGGTTTAAAAGAAAAAGTAATTGGTGCTCATAGAGCAGGAATTAAAACAATATATCTTCCAAAAGAGAATAAAAAAGATTTAGATGAAATACCAAAAGAAATCAAAAAAGATATTTCATTTATTCTCATTCATCATTATCGTGAAATGTATGAAACTTTATTTGAGAAAGGAACAAAATAATGGAATACGATATCATAGATATTGAAAGAGTTCTTTCTATTAAAAGTCAATTAATTGTAATTGAAGATGAAATGATAGAAGAAATTTATGAAAAGCAAGAAAACTATTTGGCTTTTGTACAAGGAGTTATTTCTTTAATTAACTTAGATGGTAGTTTTCTAATGATTCATAAAAATTATAGAGATAAGATTCGAAGAGTGATTCAAATCAAAAGATTTGATCAAGAAAAAGAAGTAAGAGAAGTCATTAATGATGTATTATCTTATTTAAATAGATTAGAATCTTATCAGGATGAGGAAAAGAAATCGATTAAGAAGCAATATGTGCAGTTACAAGAAGAATTGCATTCTTGTTTCTTCGAAAGTGATGATATTTTAGAAGAAGCACTTGCTTATGATGCAGTTGTCTATATTAGTTTAAAAGATGATAGAATGGAAGATATTGAAAGTGATGATTTCTATTTATCTTCTCTAAACTATTTAGCAGAAATTGTTCCAGAATTCTTTCGAGAAGAAAAAATTCGAAAAAGAGCAGATCAAAAAATTGATCAAATTATTTTAAAAAGTAAGCCTTGGGAGTTTTTACATAAATCTTATGCGAAAACAACAAAGAAAATATTAGAATTAACAAAAGAAGAATAATTCTTCTTTTTTTTCATATTCTTTTTTAGGAGGATAAATATGAAAAAGAAAATGACGTTTGAGAAAGAAATTGAATTTCCTACGATGATAGGAGAGATTACTGCAATTTCTTTAGAACAAAATATTTATTGTAAAGATGAAGCGAATATGGAAGGGGAATTTTTATTAACAGGAAGATATAAACAAACAGAAGCTTCTAGAATTGAAGAAGATTTTTCTTATAAAATTCCAACAGAAATTCATTTGTTAGAAAGAGTGAATCCCAATACGACACAAGTAGATATTGTAGATTTCTATTATGATGTAGTAGAAGAAAATAAATTAAATTGTCATATTGAGTGTATGGTAGAAGGAGAATCTTTGATAGAAGAAGAGAAAGAAGAAGTATTAGAAGAAGAAAGAGAATGTGATGGAGAATCTTTAGAAGAAAAAGAAGAAGTTTCCGTCACAGAGGAAGAAGCCTCTCCTTTGTTTTTAAACATGGAAGAAGGGCAAGAAACGTATGGAACCTTTGTCGTTTATTTGATGAGACAAAATGAAACCATCGAATCCATTATTGAAAAATATTCTACGACATTAGAAGAAGTAGAAAAGTACAATAAAATAGAAGAAATTGGTGTCGGTAGTAAAGTCATTATTCCTTTGATCAATGAATAGTTTTTCAAAATGTCTTTTAACAACATCCATTCATCCTAAAAAAATCACAAAAATAAAAAATGGGTATTCTTTTCAAGAACAAGAAAAAACGTATTATTATTTCAAAAAAAGAAAAAATACGAAAAGATTAAAAGAAGAATTATGGGAGATAGGTTATGACTCTTTTGGGATTCCTATTTGGGAAGAAGAGGATTATGAATTATATGTGGTAGAAGAAAGTTTTATTTCCGAAAAAGAATGGATACAAATGCTTTCTCTTCTTCATCAAAAAACAAGGGAAGAAGAGGAAGTTCCAAAAGAGTGGATTCAAAATATTCAAAAAGAACAAGAAGAGATCCATTCTTATTATTCTTCCTTTCAAGAAACCATAGAACAAGTTCCTTTCCCTAGAATGGATTATTATACATTACTCATCAATATTAGTCTTTTTTATCATTGTATGAACTTATCCAATCAATATTTTATGTCATGGAAAAAAACATCTTTAAAAAAAGGACTTTTACTAGGAAATCTTTCTCTTTGGAATTTGAAAAAAGAAAAAGAAAAGTATTATTTTTTAGATTATGGCGATTCCAAAAAAGGATATTTGATAGAAGAGTTATATTCTTTCTTTCAAAAGTATCCCAATATAGAACTATTTCAAGAATATGAGAAAGTATGTGATTTAGAGGAAGATAAAAAACTATTATGGAGTTTATTACTATTTCCAAAAAAAATCATTTTTACCAAAAATATTTATCAAAACACTTCTCAAATTCATGCAGAAATTACTCGATTATTAAACCTATTATCTTTTTTAGAAAAAGATAAAAAAGATGAGGAAACAAATAAAGAAGAATTCAATGAATAGTAAAAAGACATTAAACTTGGTTGTGATAAATAATAAAATGAGTAATTGATAGAAGATAATAATCAAATTGACTAAAATCATAAATAAGAAGAATCCATTATTTCTTCTTTTTTGTTTACAAGTATTACAGCGACAAAAGAAAGCATGTTTGGATTTCATACCATCACCTATCATAGTGTATTCGAAAATACTCGTTGCGTTCCATATATTCTCTTGTTATAATGTTTCAAGAAGGAGATGTATTATGGAATTAAAAGGAAGTAAAACAGAACAAAATTTAATGGCTGCATTTGCAGGAGAATCTCAAGCAAGAAATAAATACACTTATTTTGCTAGTAAAGCAAAAAAAGATGGGTATGAACAAATTGCTGCGATTTTTGAAGAAACTGCGAATAATGAAAAAGAACATGCGAAAATGTGGTTTAAAGAATTACATGGAGGAAGTGTACCTTCTACAGAAGAAAATTTACAAGATGCTGCTTCTGGAGAAAATTATGAATGGACAGATATGTATGAAGAATTTGCAAAGACTGCAGAAGAAGAAGGTTTTGTAGAAATTGCAGAAAAATTTCGTGGAGTTGGCGCAATTGAGAAAGAACATGAAAAACGATTCTTAAAATTATTGGAAAATGTAAAAGAAGGATTGGTATTTTCGAAAGATGGAGATAAGATTTGGATTTGTCGTAACTGTGGACACATTCATATTGGAAAAGAGGCTCCAGAAGAATGTCCCGTATGTGCTCATTCAAGAAGTTATTTTGAAATTAAATCGGATAATTATATGTAAAAGGACTTTGTCCTTTTTTTGGTCTAAAAAAGAAAGAAAGTCATATACTGTCAATAGAAATAGAAAAATAGATTCAATTTTTCAAAAACGTGATACAATAACAGTATAGGGAGTGATAATGTGAAAAGAAGAAAAAAACTTCAAAATTATATCCTATTAATTCTTTTATTTGCGGCATCTATCAGTTTGGTTTTCTATTTGTGTAAATTATATGATGTTCAACAAGAAGAACAAAAAAGAATTCCAGTGATTAGTGGAATGCTTCAAGAGATTTATCCAGAAGATTTAGAACATTATATTTTAGATAATCCACAAGCTATTGTATATATGTGTGTGGCAAATGATGATACATGTCGTAGTTATGAAAAGAGTTTTCGTAAACTATTAAAGAAAAGAGAAAATAATGATTCTATCATTTATTTAAATTTAACAGATGTGGATCAAGATCAATTTATAAAAGAGTTTAATGAACGTTATCACTATAAAATGAAATTAACAAAAAAATATCCTGCTTTTGTTGTATGGGAAGAAGGAGAAATTGAAGGAGTATTACAAGGAAGCGAGAAAAAACCATTAACCATTCGAAAAACAACACAATTTTTAGAATTATATGAAATAGGAGAGTAATCTCCTTTTTGTGAGGGAGGAATTATGAATCATATTGTATTATTTGAACCAGAGATTCCACAAAATACAGGGAATATTATGAGAACATGTGTCGCAACAGGGACAAAATTACATTTAATTAAACCATTAGGATTTGTATTAGATGATGCACATTTGAAAAGAAGTGGTGTAAATTATATTGATCAATTAGAATATGAGGTTTATGAAAATTTTGAAGAATTTCAGAAAAAGAATAAAGGAATTTATTATTACTTCACTCGTTATGGACATAAACCACACACGAGTTTTGATTACCAAGAAAGAATGGATGAAAATCAGTATTTTATATTTGGAAAAGAATCGACTGGAATTCCCAAAGAAATTTTACAAAAAGATTTAGAACATTGTATGAGAATTCCTATGACCGACCATGTAAGATCTTTAAACTTATCGAATGCCGTTGCGGTTGTGTTATATGAAGCATTACGACAACAAGATTATTTGGATTTATTAAGAGAAGAACCTCATAAAGGAAAAGATTATTTAGAAAAAAAAGA
>CAMNDO010000068.1 GCA_946535455.1 uncultured Caryophanales bacterium | reverse complement strand
GTTACCATTTCAGTACTCATCGTGATTTTTTCAAAATGATATCCATTTTGTTTTCCATATTGGATGATTCTTCTTAGAGCATCTCTTGTGTATGGTTTAATATCATGCATTAATACCATATTCATTCTATCTCTTCTTAAATTGTTTACTACATTCAAATACACTTGATTGGGATCTTTGGTTTCTCCCGCATCTCCTGATGATATATTCCAATCATAATATTTATATCCTCGATTTAATACTTCTTTGGTTAAACGAGACATAATTCCTTGATTATATTTTCTGGAAATGGTATTACTACTTCCTCCAGGAAAACGAATAATTTTACTTTCTTCTCCTGTAATTCTTTTGACACGTTCTGATACACCGTTTAAATCTTGGAAGAAAGCTTCATCAGATGCATATAACACAGCATAATTGTGAGTTGCGGTATGAAGTGCTACCGTATGTCCTTCCTCATAAGCTCTTTTGATTAATTCATCTGGTCCGACATTTGTCACAAAGAAAGTTGCTTTTACACCTTCTTCTTTTAAAATATCTAATATAACATCCGTTGTTCCACTTTGTGGTCCATCATCAAACGTTAAATAGACACTACCATTTTTACTTTTTTCACTGACTCTTACTTTTCGAACGACCTTTGCTTCATTATCACTTTTATCTGTTACTTGATAAATGACTTCATAATCTCCTACTGTACCAGAATTAACATTATTTTTTACTTTTAATTCTTTTCCTAAATTGGAATCACAATTATCTTCTACTTTAGCCCCTGCATCTTTATATTCTTCTCCTACATAAATATATGTATTTTCTTGTCCATTTAAGATAATTTTAGGAGCTTCTTTATCTTCATATAAAATCTTTTTGGTTACTCTTTGCATATTTCCAGAACTATCCGTTACTTGATAAGTAATTCCTGTTTTTTGTTTATTGATGATAACTTTTACTTTATCCGTTAAATCTCCATCATAATTATCCGTTGCCGTTACCTTTTCTGGAACAACATCAGAACCTGGACAAATAGAGATATCTGAATCATCAATACTTAGCTTTGGTTTTTTTAAGTCTTTCACAGAAACTCTACGTACTACGGTCTTTGACAATAATCCATTTTGAATGGAATATACAATTTCATAAGTTCCCAATTTATTGGAATTTACTTTTCCCTTTACTTTTACTTTCTTCGTCATATCTTTTCCAAGATATTTTGCAGTATACCCTTTTTCTTCATATTTATCTTTATAATTCAAAGAGATGTTTTTCTTCCCTTTTAAATCAATTTGTGGAGTAAACACATAAACATAAAGTCCTATTCCTAATAATAGCACTGCAATCACACTAGAAATGATAATGATCTTATTCTTCATACTACCACTCTTTTCTCCTTTTATTATAAAGAAAAAACCTTTTTTTGTAAAGGCTTTCATTTTCTTTGAGATTTTAAAAATTCTCTTAATAATTTTGTTAATGCTCTTTTTTCAATTCTAGAAACATAACTCCTAGAAATTCCTAATTTTTTCGAAATACTTTTTTGTGTTTCCTCTTGTTCATTTTCTAATCCATATCGATGTTTCATAATCTTTGCTTCCCTTGGTGTTAATACGTGCATATACTTTTTTAACTTGTTAATATTATCTTTTAAATCCAATTCTTCTCCAAAATCTTTTTCTTCACTTTTCATAATATCTTGTAAAGCAATTTCATTTCCATCTTTATCATATCCAATGGTTTCATTCATCGAAATATCTTTTTTATATTTATTATTTTTTCGAAAACTCATTAAGATTTCATTTTCAATACATCGTGCACAATACGTTGTAATTTTGACATTTTTTTCTGGAGAAAATGTGTCTACTCCTTTAATCAATCCAATCGTTCCAATACTAATTAAATCATCCGTATCTTCATAATGGGTATCATATTTTTTCACAATATGAGCCACTAATCTTAAATTATGTTCAATGAGTTTATTTCTACTTTTGATATCTCCTTCCATTTTCTTTTGGATACACTCTTCTTCCTCTTCTTTGGATAAAGGATCTAAGAATACTTCATTGGAATAACTTCCAGTAAAGGAAAAAATACTTCTTAAAAACTCGATTAAAAAAAACATAGAATCACCTAATTCATTCTATGTCTTTTTTTGTTTCTTTTATGAATGCTTTTTTACCTTTCCTATCATCGTACGGTATGTTGATTTTAAAAAATCAAGATTACTAATAAATGCATAAATACATACGATGATAAGTCCAACAAGGTGAAGATAAATGTTTTTTTGATAATAAAGGAAAATGGTTAAAGCATAGATTCCTATCGTTTTTCCAATCAATCCTTTTTCAATATCAATTTTTACATATTTCTTAATATCAATATGACGATAAAGCATCATCACAAAATAAGAAATCGTCGTAGAAACTGCCGCAGCATATAATCCAATTTTATGAATGAATAATAGATTGATGACAATATTGATGATGGCACCTAACACAGCAGTGGTCGCAACTTGTTTGGATAGTTTCTTTGCCAAATAGATTTGACTATATAAACAAATGGCTACATTAAATACCGTTCCTAATACTAAAAATGGAATATAAAGATATGCTTCGTTATAAGAGGAATGAATAAGAATCGGAAATACAAACGGCATACAAGCAAGCATTCCTACTCCTAGAGAAGTAAATAGTTTCATCACCGTATTAAAAATATCCGAGAAAAATTGATCACGATCTGGACTATTAATATGAAGAGCAGCACTTTCACTCCAACTTAGATTAAAGATTCCTGTTAAGGAAGAAATAATCGTTGGGAATTTATTACTAATCGCATATAGTCCATTGGCGCCTGCTTGTAAAACGTAGGTAATAATTGTTCTATCGGATACATTGACAATCCACCAACTAATTCCATTGGGAATTAAAGGAATGGAATATTTATACATATCTTTGATGATCTTATGATCAACTTCCTTGTACTTGACTCCTTTCCACATTTTTAAACGAACAAATAAATAGAAGGAGCAAATAAAATTGGCAAGAGCCATGGAAATAATCATTCCTTCTGCTCCCATATGGAAATAACAAATTAAAATAATATTCGATACTACTGTAGTAAGTCCTGTTAAGATACAACTGATAGAATAATCGACGGTCTTCCCAAATCCACGTGCTACTTGTAAGAAATTACCCGATAACACACATACAATAATATCCACTAAAATGAGCCATCGAAATGGTATCGTAACAAAACTCGTTACGATAATAAATAAAATACTAAATAAGGTTAAACTAATTCCTAATAAATAGAAATTATTACTCATTAATACATTGGTTTCTTTTTCTTTGTTTCTAGAATCAATCAAGTAACGAAAAATACTCATTTCTAATTCTAATGTAATAATAGGTACTAACAATGTCACATAAGTTTGAATTAAATCTACTAATCCATATTCCTTAGTTGCAAGATAGGAAGTATAAAGAGGTAATAAAAAGAAGGAAATTAATTGTGTACATACTTTACCCAAAAATATAATGAGTGTATTCTTAGCAAGTTGTTTTTTCTTATTCATGTTTTTTCCTCCTTACAATAGAATAACAGAAAAAGGATAAACCTCCTCCTATCATATCAATTCCTACGTCTATTATATTTCCATTTCTTTCTGGTATAAAACTTTGATGAATCTCATCGAAAACAGCATACAAAAGTACCATCATCAAAGAAAGATAAATTTGTTTTCGAAGAGGATACGAATACTCCATCCAAAAACTCATCCATAAAAGTCCCAATAAAAAATACATAGTAATATGGGCACCTTTACGAACTATTGGTGTATAGACTTCTATTACATTTTTCTTTTCTTGACTGGTGAGTGGTCTTCTAAGAATCCATTCACTCAATTGAATAATTATGCCATCACTTCTTTTGGAAGAGGTTACTCCACTTTCTGAAGAAAAGAAAAAGATGAGAGTCATACAACATAAAATTAAAATTCCTTTTTTTATCTTTTTCATATTATTTTCCTCTTTATCACTATATCACAAAGAAGAAAAAAAGAAAAATAAAGTGACTATTCTTCTGTCAAGCATTTGTCTCTTTCTAGTTCCTTTAAACTCTTGTTAGGCGTTGGAAGATTTTCTGGTAAAGTTGCACCATTTTTTAAAATAGTATTTCGAATGTTCTTTCCTATTTTATAGTGAGTGTCATTTGCATTTTTCTGTCCTTTGATTTTATCATTTTTTAATTTGGAATCTGTTTGTACAATACGAACCATTTTATTAATGTCAATAAAATGGTCTAAAACATTGTGATGACTTTTTATACAGTTATCCATAGATATTCGAATAATTTTATGAAAATTTTGCCATAAATTATACTGCAGTATTGGCATTAATTCTCGCGCATACCAATATTCATTACCGAATTGATCAATATGCTTGATTGATTCAAATATATTTTGATTTACTTTTTCTAGCATAGACACCTCCTATAATATAT
>CAMNDO010000067.1 GCA_946535455.1 uncultured Caryophanales bacterium | reverse complement strand
GCATAAATAGGAATCTCTAGTAATTTCTGATTTTCTTGATCTAATTTTTCTTTCACAGAAGGATCATTACTTCGAATATATTGTTTTTGTAATTTCTTAATCATTTGAATGGAATGTGTAATTTCTTCATTCTCATCCATTTGTTTTTGAAGAGTTATACACGCTTGATATTCTTTTGAATTCGTAATACAAGCAACAACTTCTTCTAATGCCTTTTTATACTTCTCCATCTAAACTCCATGTTTTCGCAGATGTAATTTTTACAGAAACAATATCCCCTACTTCTAATGGTTTTTCCGAAGTAAAATTAATCAATTTATTGGTATCACTATATCCAAAATACATCTTTTTCTTAGAACTAATTCCCTCTACTAAAACTTCTAAAGAGCTTCCTTCTAATTTTTGATTTTTTTCTAAGAAAATTTGATTGATAACCGTATTTAATCTTTGTAGTCTTTCTTCTTTTTCTTCTAATGAAATATGATCTTCTAGTTTTTCCGCAGGAGTTCCTTTTCGAACAGAGAAAATAAAAGTAAAGGCGTTATCAAATCGACACTCTTCTACCACTTTCATTGTCTCTAAAAAGTCTTCTTCACTTTCTCCAGGAAACCCTACAATAATATCCGTAGAAATCGTTACTCTAGGAATTTTTTCTTTCATTTTATGAAATAGTTCCAAATAACTTTCTTTCGTATAACGTCTTCCCATACGTTTTAACACTTGGTTAGATCCTGATTGTATTGGTAAATGAATACTTGGCATAATATTGGGATATTTTGCGATTACATCAATCATTCTATCCGTAAAATCCCAAGGATGAGAAGTCATAAAGCGAACTCTTGGAATTCCTGTTTTCGCAACATCTTCCAATAACTGATCCATGTGGTAATCATCATATAGATCCTTCCCATAGGCGTTCACGTTTTGCCCTAGTAAGGTAACTTCTTTATACCCATCTCGAATTAAGGTATTGATTTCATTTAAAATATCTTCTTTTTTTCTACTACGTTCTCTTCCTCTTGTATAAGGAACAATACAATAGGTACAGAACTTATCACAACCATAAATAATATTCACATAAGCTTTATAAGAATTGGTTCTAAGAACAGGTAATCCTTCATATAAGTCTCCTTCTCTTGAGAAGACTTCAATTTGTTGTTTATTTTCCTGAATTGATTTTTCAATTACTTCTGGTAATTGATGCATATTATGAGTACCTAGTACAAAATTTACAAACTTGTAATCTCTTAGGATTCTTTCCACAACACTTTCTTCTTGTGCCATACATCCACATATACCAACGATAATATCTTTCTTTTCATTTCTTAAATGTTTAATTCTTCCTAACATACCAAATGCTTTATTATGCGCATTTTCTCGAATACTACAAGTATTTAATAAAATGAAATCTGCTTGTGTATATTTATCTACTTTTTGAAATCCTAATTGTTCTAATAAAGCTGCGATATTTTCACTATCATGTTCATTCATCTGACAACCATAAGTCTTAATATAATAGGTTTTTCCTTGGTACTTGTTTTGTAACTTAGAATCAAAAGAAAAATCTACACGACTATAGTTTCTTTTATCACGAGTTCTTGCTTCTAAAAAATTGGGTAAATGCATAGTACCACTCCTATCAACATACATATTTTATCAAACAATCAAAAGAAAGAAAAGCAAAATCATTTTTGATTATGCTTTCTTTTTAAAAACTGATAACTAATTTTATCACTTTGAATGATTTCTGGATAATAAGGATTTAATCTTTCTTGAATCATTTCCTCATCCATATATTCAGAAAGAATCGCATGATGGGAAAAATAATCTAGTTCTTGCACTGGTTTTTTCGAATATTCGGAAATGGTTTTTTGTAATCTTTTGTTCTCTTTCTTCATCAAAGAAAATGCTTTTTCTTCTTCTCCTTCACGATTCAGTTCTACAATATACATTAAAACAATATGCGTAATCAAATCATTATGAGAAGCATGAAAAAAATCCCAACCTTCTAATTTTGCCATTTTCTTTTCATTGGCTTTTAACAAAGAAATATACTTTGCATGAATGATTTTTTGATAGGGAGTAAAATGAATCGTTTTTCCTTCTTCTAGGTCTTTTAAATCGAATTTTTTATGGATCAATAATCTTGCTTGTTCACTATTTAAAAATACTTTTCCTAGTTTCATTGAAATCACCTTTTTTTCTCGCATATTATAACAAAAAAGGCCTTCTCTGTCAAAGAAAAAGAACGATCTCTCGTTCTATGCATTCATAATAGCATCTAAAATTCCTAATCTTCCATTTAAAATACTATTCTTAATGGCTTCCATATTTTCTTTGATGTAACGAATTAGGTTTTTTAAATCTTCTTCTAAATCTTTTTTCTCTAAACTTTCTACAATAATTTCTAAGTTCATAATCTTAGAGTATTTTCCATATAGTTTACTTCTTACTGTAGCATTAAATAAATGTTTAAATGAGAAAAGATCAATTTCATCAAATCTCTTATCTTCTAATATTTTAAACGCTGTGCATAAGTAGTGATTCGAAAGAGCAATATCCATTGCTGTTTCTCCTCTATAATTTCTAATATTAGGTAGATAATTACTTTTACTTTTTAAATATTCTACAATTTGAACAGCTTGTACACAGTCATGTCCTGCTAGTAAATGTCCAAATGTATTTCCATCTTCATTTTGATGATTTACGTCCCAATTTTTCTTTTTCATAAATTGAAGAACCATATCATACTGTTTTGCTTTTAATAGACGCATCATTACCGTATTCCCAATACTATCTTCTGTATTGATATTAACGATGTTATCTAATAATAGCTGTTCAACCTCCACAAACTCCCCATTTTTAATTAAGGAGAAAATCAGCGATGGATCTTCCTTACATGCATGATAGTAATTCTGAATCATAAATACACCTCTTTCACATGTATGTAAGAATATTCTAACAAAGGAATATAATTTCGTCAAATATGAGAACTCTTAGATATAAAAATCTTTTATACCTTACTTTTTTCGACAAATAAAAGAAAAAAAAGACAAATCAAGTCTTTTTTTTATTTTTTTTTCATTCGAAATAAAGAATTGCTATAAGATTATTCTAATGAATTTCCACAATTCGTACAGAATTTTCCACCACTTACTGGTTCTCCACAGTTAGGACAGAATTTGGCATCTTTTCCTACTCCAATGTCTTTTGCTGTCGTTCCTTGATTTTGGAAAGCACCTTGTGCTACTCCACCAATCATTCCTCCGCTTGCCATATTCATCATACCAACACCGATCATTCCGTTAGCAGCTCCATTGGCATTATTGGCAGCATCTTTAACAGCATCTGCATAAGCTCCTGTAAGAGTTCCTTGTTGCATGTAACTATTAGAAGAAAGTTCATAATTATCAATTTTCTTATTAGATTCATCATCTAATGTTACAGATTCAATCGCAAATCCTGCAATGCTAATTCCACGATCACGAATTGGTTGATCGAATACTTTTTCATCCATTGTCTTTTTAATCTCATCTGTAGCACTTGGTAATTCTAATACTGGCACTTTATGTTCAGAGTTTCCTAACTCATTCAATACGTTTTGGAAAGAAGCAATCACTTCTGAACGCATTTGTTCTACAATATCATCTTTACGATATTCTTCTGCAGTACCAGCAATCTTACTCATAAAAGTAGATGGATCACTAATAACAAAAGTATATTTACCAAAACATTTTACTTGTACACGTAATGGTGTCATCTCTCCTGTCATTTGGTTTGGAATTGGATGAGACCAATCTTGGAATGGAACTGGTGCAGGTGTTCCAAACTTATTATCAATAATTTCTTTTGCATTGATATAGAACACAGCTTGTTCTTTATTCACAGCTCCATTATAAGTGAAACGAGTCCACATTTCTTTAAACACTTCTCCAAATTGTCCTGCAAAGAAAGTTGGTGAAGCAGATTCATCAAATGTATAAATTCCTTCTTCTGCCGTAGCATCTAAAACTTTACCATTTTGGAAAATAATGGCAATTTGTCCAGGTGACACTTGGATGGCACTATCCTTTGAGATCACCCCATTTGGAGTAGATACTCTCTTCATTAAAATATCATTTCCTAAATCTTCACAACGGATATACTCTTTCCATTGATCGTGTAATGTACTTCCTACCGCTTCAGCAGCAGCTCTAATTAAACCCATAAACACACTCCTTTTCGTTTATTAATTTCATTATATAACAATTCTTTTTTAAAGAAAAGAATTATTTCCGAATTCTCTTCGTATCAAAAATATCATCTTTTAAAGTTTTTACTCGTAATGTTTCTTTATTGATATTATCTTCTAACGTATCCAAATATAATTTTTGTTTATACCCCTTTAATCGATATAACATTACCATAATCACTAAAAATGTAACAGCTCCTGCTAAAATAACCATTTCTCCCCAAGGAATCACCCTTACAATTTTACCATCTACTGTTAATTGATATTCTCCAGAATTATTTCTATGATAAAATCCTTGCAAACTACGAATATAGTCTTC
>CAMNDO010000066.1 GCA_946535455.1 uncultured Caryophanales bacterium | reverse complement strand
AGTGCTAGATGGCAGGATGGAAATACTAGTGTTTCTAGAACTATTACAGTAACAGGAAATGCAACGTATACAGCATCTTTCCCAGCTACAACAACTCAAATCAATAGGCAACAATATAAACAAACTGGTGGTAGTGTTGATTATCCAGCGTCTATTAGTGTTACATGTACTAGACAATGGCAAGATTCTTCTGTTGGAGTGGATAGATCTAAAACATTTACCCTACAGAAAAATGGTGCCGATTATGAATGGACATGGGGTCAAGGAAACTGGTGGGCTTATTATACTAATGCAGGAAAAATTATTGTAAATAATGATTATACTATGGAAAGCAATCACAAAAGAAGATTGATCATTGCGGCACAAGGGAAAACAAAAACAACAGGTTATTATTTGGGAACATTTGATGATATTACTTTGCAAATAGATAAAGTCGATACTAGAACTTATGGATGGGTGGCTATATAGTTTTATAGTCAAGAAGAGAGTTTATTCTCTTCTTTTTTATTGCTTGATTTTATTGACAAAACAACACATTTTATGTATAATAAACCTGTTTTTTTTGAGGGGATATTATGAAGGAAAAACGATATGAAATTATGAAGAATTTGGTGATTAGTCTTTCTATATTTTTCTTTTTAGTAGCGATTGATTTAAGTGTTACAAAAAGTCAATCTTTTGACATGTATGAATCTTTAGAATATGAATATATCAATATCAAAGATATGACTACGATGAATACATCTATTAAGAATCAAAATAATGGTTTTTCTTTATGGATTGGAGAAACCAATGCACAGGAAGAAAATAGTTTTGTAGTAAATAAATTAACTCCTGTTGATTTTGTTTCTGTTCGAAAACCAGAAGAAAAACAAGAAGTTAGAAGAATTTGGTATTTACCAACAGAACAAGGGGTTATTTCACAATATCCTCGTTATGGACATGTTGCTTATGACATCATCAGTCCAAGAGGAAGTGCAGAAGTGATATTTCCAGTTGCGAATGGAGTAGTATCTTCTATGTATCGTGATTATGCAGGAGCTTTAATTGTGACTGTGTATCATCATATCAATGGAGTGCCTTATACTTCTCAATATGTTCACTTATCTCGTTATGCAGAAGGTCTTTATGTAGGAAAAGAAGTTACCATTCATGATGCATTAGGATATATGGGAAATACTGGTCGTTCGTATGGAACCCATTTGCATTTTGCTTTATTAAATTGTTCTTTATATGATCCAAATGATTATAATTGTAGTGATTTAAATGGATTCTTCCGATTTGCGAATTATCGTTTACAAGAAGGATTCTATGGTTTGGGAAATGTGATGAGTATGCCACATGAGTGGTATAGTCGATAAGATATTTACAAAGAAAAAAAATAGTGATACAATTTCTTATAGAAATACATTGACAGAGGACACGATAGAGAAATCTTATTGTTGAGAGAGTTCGTGGTTGGTGAAAACGAATCAATAAATTCTTTATTACTACCTCTCGAGTAGAATTATGCAAAGTAATTCCGGCTAAGGTCGTTAAAAGGATAAGATAAACAAAGGATGGTACCGTGCTAATGCACTCCTGTACGATCCTTTTTTATTTGGAATTAGGAGGGAAAGAAAATGATTAATATCAAAGAAGATGAAAAACTAAGTGTAAAAAACCATTCTTGTGCACACTTAATGGCGCAATCCATTAAACATTTATATCCACAAGCAAAGTTTTGGGTAGGTCCTGTTATTGAAGAAGGATTCTATTATGATGTGGATTTAGGAGATGTTACGTTAACCGAAGAAGATTTAGAAAAAATCGAAAAAGAAATGAAGAAAGTAGCAAAAGATGGAAAACGTATTTATCGTGAAGAAATTTCCAAAGAAGAAGCTTTGAAAAGATTTGGAGAAGATCCTTATAAAGTGGATTTGATTTCTAGAATGGATGAAGATACGACTGTGATTAGTTGTTATACACAAGGAGATTTTACAGATCTTTGTCGCGGACCACATGTGGAGAGTGTGAAAGAATTAAAATACTTCAAATTATTAAAAGTTTCTGGTGCATATTGGAAAGGTGATGCGAATAATAAAATGCTTCAAAGAATCTATGGTATTTGTTTTGATTCCGAAGAGGATTTAGAAAAGCATCTACAAGAGTTAGAAGAAGCAAAAGAACGTGATCATCGTAAAATTGGAAAAGATTTAAAAATTTATATGATGAGTGATTTAGTTGGTAGAGGACTTCCTATGTACTTACCAAATGGATTTACCATGTGGAATTTATTAGAAAACTATATTCGTAATAAAGAATTAGAGAGAGGTTATGTTCATGTACAAACTCCACCTCTTGGGAATGTAGAACTTTATAAAACCAGTGGACATTGGGATCATTATCAAGATGCAATGTTTCCTAAGATGGAAGTAGAAGGAGAAGAGTTTGTTCTTCGTCCTATGAACTGTCCACATCACATGGTAATCTATGGAAATGAATTACATTCTTATCGAGATTTACCACTTCGTATTGCAGAAATCGCAAGAGATTGTCGTTATGAAGCAAGTGGTGCTTTAAAAGGAATTGAACGTGTTCGTACGTTCTGTCAAAATGATTCTCATATTTTCTGTACGATGGAACAAGTACAATCTGAATTCAAAGGTGTAGTGGATTTAATCTTAGAGTGTTATCAAGAATTAAATATTCAAAATTATCGTTTTGAGTTATCCTTAAGAGATCCAGAAGATAAAGTAAAGTATCATCCAGATGATGAAATGTGGGATCAAGCAGAAAACATGTTACGAAAAGTATTAAATGATTTGGGAATTGATTATGTAGAAAAAATTGGAGAAGCAGCGTTCTATGGGCCAAAACTAGATGTTCAAGTTCGTCCTGCTGTTGGAAATGAAATTACATTATCGACTTGTCAATTGGATTTCTGTTTACCTGCCAAATTTGAATTGACTTATGTCGATGACAAAGGAGAAAAAGTAACTCCTGTTGTATTACATAGAGCTGTGTTTGGTTCGCTAGATCGATTCATTGCTTATTACTTAGAAGAGACAAAAGGAGCACTTCCTTTATGGCTTTCTCCAACACAAATTTGTGTGATTCCGGTTAGTCCAGAACATCAAGGAGATTATGGGGAAGAAGTGACGGATTTCTTAAAGAAAAATGGAATTCGTGCAGAACTAGATAATCGTAATGAAAAATTAGGATATCGATTAAGAGAAGCACAAACTTCTAAAATTCCATATACTTTAATTTTAGGAGATCAAGAAAAACAAGATAAAACGATTAGTTATCGTTTATATGGACAAAAAGATACCACTACGGTATCTTGGGATGAATTTATATCATTGATTCAAAAAGAAATTGAGAAAAAAGGAAAATAGTTTTCCTTTTTTCTTTTTGTTTGTTATAATAAAAAAGAAAATAGGTGATAGAATGAAGAATAAAGGGTTTACTTTAGTAGAATTATTAATAACAATCGTTGTACTAGGAATTATTATGGGATTAGCTTTTCCAGTGATTCGCCAAGTCCAATTACAAAATGAAAGAAAAAAATATGAAACATACGCAGAAGGATTAATGACGAGTGCAAGATTATATGTAGATTCTTATGAGGAAGACATGTTTGGGCATCATGATACAGGATGTGCTTATATCACCTATGATGAATTGGTAGAAAAAAATTTACTAGAGGATGTACCGATTTCAGATATGTCTTGTAATAGTGAAAAGACATTTGTAAGGGTAGTAAAATTAAAAAATCAATATGCATATGCATATTCTTTAGGATGTGGAAAAAAAGAAGATAATAAAGCAGAACCAGTCAGTATGTTATTGCCGGAAGATGCGATTCATGAGATGGATCATGATTTGTGTAGAGGAAGAGAAGGTTCCAACATTAGAATAAAAGTATCTCATACCGATCGATATTTAAGAAAAGCAACCAGTAAAGTAACATTAGAAAGTCCAACAGGAATTGCGGGGAACGTAGTTCTTTATGGTACGTGGGTAAAAGGAACTGGAAGACCCAATGATAGTAATGAATGGCAAATCTTAAATTTTGATATTCCTAGTGGACAAGAAGAAACAATTCTAGGAGGAGACATTATAAAAGTAGATTCTGATGATATTGTAAGTCCAAAAGGAGATGGAGAATATTATTTATGGATTCGAGTGGATGAATTAAAAGATATGTTTGGAGAAGCATGGGAAAATACAGAACATCCAGAAGAAGGAAATTATGTACATGTAGGACCATTTAGACTAGATAATACAAAACCAGAGTGTATCTTTAGTGGAGAAAATACAAGATGGAAAAATGGAGATGTAACGATTTCTATCACATGTGAAGATAGAGGAGAAGGACCAAGCGGATGTGATCTAGAAGCATCTGGAGAGAAACAAAAATTTACAAAGACCAATCAAACCGATTTTACAAAAAATGTGACAATTAAAGATAAAGCAGGAAACATCAAGATATGTGATAGAAGAGAAGTAAACGTATATATTGATAAAGATCCTCCAACCTGTACAAAGAATGGAGATTCTAAGGAATGGACC
>CAMNDO010000065.1 GCA_946535455.1 uncultured Caryophanales bacterium | reverse complement strand
TAAATCCAACAAATCCCATGAATGTTAAATCTTTGATATCCTTTTCCTGATATTCCTCTTTGGAAGAAACTTTTCCTTCCGCAAGAGCAATCACTCGATATCCATCTTTGGATAATTCTTCATTTTGTTCTTCTAATTTTTTCATAGAAAAACTCTTGGATAAATTCATACGATTACAGAAAGATGCCACTACTTCTAAAGAACCTTTTACGGTACAATAAACGTCTTTTCCTTTTCGATAAAAAACAGCAGAATATTTATTTTGAGATTCATACGGTATCATGTCTAGTATTTCAATATCTTTCGTTTTGACATGCATTTTTTCTCCTAACACTAAAAATGCCAAATCAATAGAATCTCCAATCATTTCTTCTTTACTAAACTTTGCTTCGTTATTCATAACCCCTAGAGTAGCGATTTCTTTGGCGTACTCTAACTTTTCTCCTGTCACATTCCCGATGGTGGAGTAACCTGATCCAGATATATCGTATTCTAATCCATTTGGTAAAAGGATTTTCTTTGCGGTTTGTTCATTGACGGTTAGGGTTCCTGTTTTATCACTGGCAATCACAGTACAACTTCCTAAAGATTCTACGGAATGTAATTTCTTCGCAATTACTTTTTTCTTGGCCATTTTATTCGAACCAATCGTTAAAGCCATCGTTAACGCAAGAGGAAGCCCTTCTGGCATAGCAGAAACAGCTAATGCAATGACAGATACCAATACTTCATCCCAAGCGATTCCATTGGAAAATAGTAAAAGAGCCAAGACTAATCCTAAAATTCCAATAAAAATACTAATTTGTTTGGAAAATCTTTCAACACGAATCGTAAGAGGTGTTTTTTCTTCCTCTGTATTATGAATCGTATCTGCTATTTTCCCAATCTCTGTTTGTAATCCCACTGCCGTCACAATCGCAGTTGCTCTTCCTGTAACCACACTACATCCTGCAAATACCATATTACTTTGAGAAGATATCGCAAGATTTTCTCCTTTGATAGGATCAGAGTCTTTCTCAACGGAAATACTTTCTCCAGTTAATATGGATTCATCCACGGTAAAATTATGTGAATCGATGATACGAAGATCCGCAGGAATTTTATCTCCTGATTCTAAATAAACAAAATCTCCAATCGTAATTTGACTCGCATCTACAAAGATTTCTTTTCCATCTCGTTGTACCTTTACTTTTTCAGGAACCAATTTAGATAAAGATTCTACTGTAGTATTTGCTTTGTTTTCTTGATAAGTACCGATAATTAAATCGACTAGTACAATGGCTAAAATCGCAATGGCATCTACGACTTCTCCTACAACAAGAGATGCTATAATCGCAACAATTAATAATAAAACAATCGGATCTAATAATTCATGAAAAAAGATTTTAAAAACACTATCTCTTTTTTTCTTAGGTAATTCATTCTTTCCATATTTTTGGATACGACCTAACGCTTCTTTAGAAGTAAGTCCTTCCTCGGTAGCTCTTAGTTTCAAAAAAACATCTTCTATTGGCATAGAATAATAATCTTCTCTCACCTAACCAACTCCTTATCTTGTTGATATTATTATATCATAAAGTTAGAAAATACGAATCAAAAAAAGAAGAAAAGTAATTTCTTCTTTTCATTCTAATTTGGTAAATAAAAACTTGCGATTAACCATTTATCATTTTCTTTTTGAATGATAAAATCTTTTTTTAGTTCTTTTACTGTTTCAGTAGATTCATGGCAAAAACTAGAACCACAATATTCAGATGTTGCGATAAAGATAATTTCATCTTCTTTGATTTCTTTTACAGATAAATTGGTTTCTTTATAGTTTTGAAGACCTCCTCTTCCTGCTCCACTACATGCATTCGATGGAATAAATTCATCTATACTTAGTTTCAAAGTATCTTCTTCATTAGAAGAAGATACATCATCCATAAAAATTTCTACATCTTTTGTATATTTTTGTTTTACTTCTTCTTTTGTTGTATCACAAATGATAGGACGTCCCCCATACTCATTGACTTCTCCATCATGACTTTTCCATACGGGCTCTCCACCCCAATATGTCCGGTGAGCATATTCCCATAATTCATTTCCAATAGACAAAGCTTCTTCTTCGCTCAATAAATCTTTCTCAACGATTTCTTCTACTTTTTCTTTTTCTTCCTTTTCTTTTGATAAAACTTTATCATATACAATATAAGATGTTAATCCTAAAACAGCAACTAATAAAATAACAACTAAAGCAATTAATCCTTTATTACTCTTATTTTCCATATTCTCTCCTATACAGCCGTATATCCACCATCGATTGGTAAGATAACTCCCGTTACATAACTTGCTTCATCGCTTGCTAAAAAGATAGCACCTGCATTTAATTCTCCTTCATATCCATATCTACCTAATGGTACAGTTGCTTTCATATAGGCTGTAAACTCATCTGTGATTAACGTATCATGTGTTAATTCGGTATCAAAGTATCCTGGACAAATGGCATTACAAGTAATGTTGTATTTTGCAAGTTCAGCTGCTACTGCTCTTGTGAAGTTTACAACTCCTCCTTTAGAAGAATGATAAGCTACAGTATCTAATGCTGTATTTCCTACAAGTCCATACATAGACGAAATATTAATAATTCTTCCATAATGATTCTTTTTCATAATATTTGCAAATGCTCTTGTCATTTTGAACACAGAAGTTTGATCCGTATCAATCGTGAAATCCCATTCTTCATCTGTCATGGTAAGAACTCCTGCATTTTTGGCACTTCCAGCACAGTTAATTAAAATATCTACTTTTCCAAATGCCTCTTCTGTTTGTCTTGCTGCTTCATTAATTTCTTCTGTAGAAGTAACATCACATTTTATGGCTAAAACACGTACTCCTTTTTGTTCTAATTCTCCTTTTAATTCTTCTAATCTCTCAATTCTTCTCGCCAAAATTACTAAATCTGCTCCTTGTTCTGCAAAGGCTTTTGCCATTTGTTTTCCAAGTCCTGAACTAGCTCCTGAAACAACTGCTACTCTTCCTTTTAATTGAAACATAAAAAATCCTCCTAAACTATCATTATTATAGCATAGAAGGATTTTACTTTTTATTATTATTGTCAACTTTTTGTAAAACAACGTCAATTAAGTTGTAAAGTTTTTTGGATAATATTGATAAACCATTTTTTTAGGAGGATCACTCATTTCTTGATTCACTTTTTGAAATAATCGAACTTGACTCTTTTTGTTTTTACGAATGGCTTTTAATAATTTTTGATAGTCTTCTTTTTTTAACATTTGATCTTCCAATAATACTTGAAGCATATTTTGATCTTCTGAAGCAGACCATTCAATATCTTCTACAATTTCTTCTTTATTCTCTATGGATTCAAATTCTCGTTTGATATCTTCTTCTGTCATCATTCTATTTTGAAAGTACTCTAAGAATGCTTCCTGTTTTTTCTCTTCTTCAAATGAAAATAAAATCCAATCATTATCTCCACAGGTTTCACAAAATTCTTCAATATCCTCTTTCTCACGAACACTGATATAATATCCACCTAAATGAGATTCTACTAAATGTTGTTGCATATTCTACCTCCATTATTATTCTATCATAAAAAATGAAAAACTCGAAAATTTTTCCGAGTTTCCTATCATACTGGTGCCCTATTGGGTAACGTTTGGAAATTTCCTATAAAGGTCAATTTCTGATATCATTATACCACAAAATTTACATTTTGTAATAAAAACTTTTGTTTTAATTAAACTATAATAAATAATAACTATATATTGTATTGAAGTAAGTATTATTACAACCCCAAAAACATAAAATTTTTTAGGTTGTAATATTGTGAAATAACTTTTATTTTGTTATACTAAAACAGGTAGGAATAATATGGCTAGTTTTTATGTTTTTCTTTTTAATTCATAACAATTAGGTAAACAATTATTATACTAGAAGGAGGTGTAAAAATATGGGTTTTTTATCTAATCTATTTTCTAAACAAACTTGTTCATTTTGTAATAAAGAAGTTGGAATGACAAAAAGAAAAAAATTAAGAGATAAAAATTATATATGTAGTGATTGTGAAAAGAATTGTAGTGCATATATAGAAGTGTCTGGTTTTGATAAAGATTTTATCGGAGAACACATGGAATATATGAAAAAACAAGATGCTTTATATAAAAAAGAAGTAGAACAATTAGATAAAAATGAAAAAGAAAGATTTGTAAACACTTGGAATGGTATAGTGTTTATTGATTCAATTGGAATGATGGAAATAGTTTCACCAAAGTATGATAAGAAGAATGTAAAAGAGTTATTTAGGTATGATCAAATACAAGATTTTAATTATTATACAGTTGATAACACTAGTGGAGAAGGAAAAAAATATAGTGAATCTGGTATTGAAATCATATTTAGATGTCCATTAGATGAAAATGGATGGACAAATAGAGAAAATACAGGTGGTAGACAACATCCATATGTTAGAAAAATAAGAATACCATTTGAAAAAAATACTGATGATAGCACAGGTGGTTCTCTTGCTAAAAATCATTTGAATGAATTATTCGGAATGGCAAGTGAGAACTTTGTTGGTAGTATTAAAGATAGTTTTGTTGGAAC
>CAMNDO010000064.1 GCA_946535455.1 uncultured Caryophanales bacterium | reverse complement strand
ATTCTATGACACGGTGTTACCTCCAAATGCAGAAAATTATTTACCAGCAGAAGCTAGTTATAAACCAGGTGTTATGGTAACAACACAAGATGTTACTGGACAACCAACAGGGTATGAATTCTTAGGATGGTATAAAGAATCTAGTTTTGAAATGCCAGAAGAAGATGTTGTGATTTACGGAGAATGGAAAAGAAAAAATGGAGAATTTGAACCAACAATTACCAAGAGTGTAGTGAACGATTTGGGATTCTATCGACCAGGACAAGTGATTCAATTTGCAGTAACTGTTACAAACACTGCTAGTTTTCCAATTCGCGATGTCATTTTAAGAGAAGAAAAAGAGGGTGCTCTTTATGCTGTTAGTAATGATTATGTGTTGGAATCACTTCGCATTATTCGAATCCCAGAGATAGCAGCAGGAGCAAGTCGACAAATTCTTGTAAATTACATAGTAACGCAACAAGATAAAAATAAAGTAGAGAATACTGTAACGTTGATTGGAGCATTGGCAGACAATTATTATGAATTAAAGGAAAAAGAGTACAAAGCTACAGCTTCTACGAATGTTCAATCTCGTGTTAAGCTATGTAAAAGTATTCAAGGAACAGGACCTTTTAATACATTCCAAATTCATGTAGAAGAAGAGAATCATCAATATGAGACATGGATTGCTTTAGAAAAAGATGAATGTAAAAATATTTATGTAAAACCAGCATCCTACAAGATTACAGAAGTTTTACCTCAAGAATATTATCTTTCTTCTGTAACAGGAGCCATTACAGCTAATTCATCGACCCTTGTAGTGGAACAAGGAAAAGACTACGAAATTACTTATGAAAACCAATTTGTAAGAAAAGGATTCTTCCATTCTTCTGGTAGAGTTGTAAATGTTATTACGCAAGGGGTGGTGTATGACGTATGAAAAAATTGATGAAACAAAAATGGTTGTTAATTGTTACAGGAATTCTTTTATTTGCTGCTGTTGGAGGAACATTTGCTTATTATTATACGCAGGTAGTGATTCCAAATGAATTCAAAACCCAAACCTATAATGTAACGCTAGAAGAAGAGTTTTATAATGATTGGGGTACTAAACAAGTAACCATTAAGAATGAAGAAGAAACAAACGTTGATGTTGTACTTCGTATTAATTATAATGAAATGTGGTCGGATACTACTGGAGATGTTTTAAGCAATGTTGTAAATGGAGAAAACGTTGTTACCAAAAATTGGACGACAGAATTTTTAAACGATTTTGAAAAATCAGATGATGGATGGTATTATTACAAAAAAGTATTAAAAGCAAAAGGAAGTGTACCAATTCTAGAAAGTGTTTTTCAAAATACAACTGCAATCTTGAATTCCCCTGATGCTCATTTATATAATGCATATGATTATCGACTAGTATTTAATTTTGAAGCAATTCAGGCAAATGAAAAAGCAGTAAAAGATATTTGGGGAAAAAATATCATTATGAATGGAAGTGATATTACATGGTGATTCTACGTAAAATCATTCATTGGTTATCCAATATTTGTTATTTATTAATTGTTGTTTATGCTATTGTTTGTAGCCCTATGATATTAGGGTATAAACCTTTAGTGGTATTATCTGGATCTATGGAACCAGCCTTTCCTGTAGGGAGTATCATTTATTATTCGAAAGTAGATCCAAGTGAATTGAAAGTGGGAGATGTCATTACTTTCCGACCTAACGGAGGAGAAAACATGGTAACCCATAGAATTCATTCTATTCAAGATAATAAGTTTGAAACAAAAGGAGATGCCAATTCTGCAGTAGATCCAGTTCTTTTGGAATATCAGGATATTGTTGGAAAAGATTTAGAGGTGTGTGTTCCTTATTTGGGATACTATGTGAGATTTATCAATCAACACTTATACGTTATTGTTGTTGTAGTAATTATTTTGGTATCTGAGTTCCTACTTAGTAATCGAAGTAGCGAGACTCTTGATATAAATAATAATTCTGAAAAAGGAGGGAAAGAAAATGAATCGTAAAAAGAAAAATGCTTTGTATGCACTTATATTACTTGCAGTTGTTGGTTTAATTGGTGGAACATTTGCTTATTTTACTAGTGAAGATACTTTCGCCAATATCTTTAGAACAAAACCATATAAAATGGAAGTAACTGAAACATTTGAAAGTCCAGATGATTGGACACCAGGAACAACTACAAATAAAACAATCGTTGCAAAAAACACAGGTGATGTAGATGCTGCTGTTCGTGTATCTTATACAGAAAAATGGGTTGATTCTAGTAATGCAAATTTACCATTAGAATCAGGTGGAAAGAGAGCAGCTATCATTAATTTTGCTTCTGATTTAAATACCAAATGGACAAAAGATGGAAACTATTATTATTACAAAACAAAACTTACAAAAGGACAAAGTACATCATCATTTATTGAGTCCGTAACATTTAATAAAGATATTGATATCACCGCAACAACTTCTTGTACAGAAGATACTGTTGCTCATACAAAGACTTGTACAACTTCTACAACTGGTTATGGTGGAGGAACTTATACTTTAACCATTAAGGTAGAAACCGTTCAATTTGATCAATATAAAGCTGCTTGGTCTACCAATGTAGCAATTAGCTAATGTTTATAAACTAGGAGGATACCTATGAAAAAAAGAATATTTACAATCTTATTGTTTCTTTTGATGATAACTCCTGTATATGCGAAAGATAACAAACTTTATTTTACAGAAAAAGAGGAACGTATCTATTATGAGAGTAAATTACTGAATGAAGATGTTTTTATGAAGCATACAGATATGGTGCCAGGCTCTCGTTATACAGATGAATTAATCATTGAAAATGGAACGGCTACTACATATACTCTGTATTTTAAAGTTGTTCCTAGAAAACAAAGTAAAATGGCAGATGAATTATTAGATGCTATCGATATGGAAATTACTCTAGATGGTAGTTTAATCTATAATGGAACTGCTAAGGGGTTAGATTATAGTAGTGTCGGAGTTAATCTTCAAAATTCTGTTTTACTAGGAGATTTTATACCATCTCGTAATTCTAAGATGGTAGTAAAGACACATTTAAAAGAATCATATAGTAATACCAATTTTAAAGATTACTCTTATATTGATTGGACCTTTTATGCACAATATGAGAATAATACATGGGAAATTATTCCTATTCCTAAGACAGGAATTGGATTCGTTCAAAAAAGCATTCCATATTTGCCATGGATTGGGATTTTGCTCATAGTGATTATCCTATATGGAGTTTATAAAATAAGAGAAAAAAAAGAAAGAGTGTAAACTCTTTTTTTGTTAGTATAATAAAGTAATTCTTTTTCCTTCTGTTTTGATGAGACCATCTTCTTTTAAATATCCTATTTCCCTAGACATAGCGCTTCGATCCACTGATATATAGTTGGAAAGTTCTGAAAAAGTCATAGGAAGAGAAAATTCTTTACTTCCTTTCGATTGAGAAGCTTGTTTAAAATATTCTAATAACTTATCTCTTGTTGTTTTCTTTGTTAAAATTTCAATACGATCATTCTTACTACTGATTTGACGACTTAATAGTTTAATTAAATTCTTAATAAATAAAATATAAAAATCTGTTCTTACAATTTCATCACTTGTGATACGACTATAATCAATGTAAGTAATTTGTGTCTCTTCTTTTGTTGTACAAGTAATCTCTTCGCTTTTTAATTTTAGTGTAAGAGTAGTGAAAACATCTCCTTCTCTTAAGTCTTCTAAAAGAATCTTATTTCCATCATAGTCATTGTATTCTAAAATGGCACTTCCTTTCTCAATAATCGCAATAAATTCATCTTGGTTGACATTTGACAAAACGTTGACATTCTTTTGATACACAGTGTTATGAGCCCCTAAAATTCGTTTTAATTTCTCGATATTTTTGGGGTGAATATTTTCAAATAAATTTGTCATTTGACACCTCCTAACATTAATTTTATCAAATTATGTAAAATGTTGCAAATGCAACATTTTGTTTTTAAAAAGCATTGTATAATAAAATTAAGATTTAGGGAAAATTTAGTGGGAGGAAATAGACATGAAAATCATTAAAAGAGATGGGCATATGGTCGATTATATGCCTGAGAAAATTGAAGAAGCCATCACGAAGGCCAATCGTGATGTCACAGAAGAAGAACAAGCATCTTCTGTTCAAATTAAAAATATTATCAAGTATATTGAAGGATTAGGCAAAAAACGAATCTTAGTAGAAGATATTCAAGATATTATTGAGATGAAGTTGATGTCTATCGGAAAATATCAACTTGCGAAAAAATATATTACGTATCGTTATACAAGAGAAATGGTACGTCGTAGTAATACGACCGATCAATCCATTAAAGAATTAATTGATGGAGAAAACGAATATTGGAATACGGAAAACTCTAATAAGAATGCTCGTGTGGTAACAACACAAAGAGACTATCTAGCAGGAATTACTTCGACAGATATTACGAGAAGATTTTTACTTCCTGAAGATATTGTACAAGCTCATGACGATGCGATTATCCATTTCCATGATGCTGATTACTTTGCACAAAATGCATTACATAATTGTGATTTAATCAACTTAGATGAT